>JANXML010000218.1 GCA_025354645.1 Arcicella sp.
TTTCTACCTTTTCCCTCAAATCGAATATCCAAAGGTACAATTTGTCCTTTCTGAAGAGCAACTCCTCCTTGGTTTTTCACTTCAATTTTCACGTTAATATTATCTCTAACCACTGGATTTTCGGGCGTAACAATAATCTTCGTAATCACTAAATCAGGTTTGTTTGAAGCTGTTATCGCAGACGACTTTGTGGCTTCTTGCATCATCTTCAAATGGTCGTGATGAGCGGGCATTTCATTGGTTTTTGCCTTTGGTAAAGGTGTATTTTGTGAAAGTTTCTGTACTAATTTTTTCAACAAAACTTGCTTATTACTCGTCAAAATACTGGCAAAAGCATCAGGCAACCAACGGTCATTTGTTTCGTTTGATTGTTCCAAACGTGTCATTAAAGCCGCTTCTGATTCAGCGGTGAAAGGCATTTCTGAAAGTGCTAAAAGAGTATTCAAAACCACTAATGGTTCTTTATCATTCAAAATATTTTTCTGTAATAATTCCTTGACTGATTGATTATTATTACGTGGTAAAATCTGAACAGCATTCTTACGGACACCCGCACATGGATGCGTAAGTGAAGCGTACAAGGCTTCTTGAACGTTTTTTTCATTCAGTACACCCAAACCTTCCAACGTTCTGAGAGCATGAATGACAGTTGGATTAATACCGATTTCATCCAACGATTGGTCTTTTGTTAACTCAATTAAGGCCGGCACAACGTCTTTCTGACCACGTTCAATTAATAATCTTTGGGCAGTAATTCGCCAAAATTGATTGTTGTTTTTAAGAGCCTTAATTAATTCATTTGGATGGTTTTTACTCAAACTCAATGGCGTATAATCAGGAGCTTTATTATAACCAACTCTATAAATTCTACCATGCGTATAATCTCGTAAATCGGTTTCGTAAGCATTACCTACTCCCATTGTAAAGCCACTTGGTTTTGGATTATGTTGGATAATAAAACTGTACCAATCAGCAATCCACACCGCTCCATCAGGACCCACTTCTGCAAAAACGGGCGATACCCATTCGTCTGCACCCGCCAAGAGATTAAATCCTTCAACGTCTTCATAATCAGTACCTTTTTTCTCCATCACATTTTGGTGAACTACGTGTCCCGTTGGCTCACAAACGAAGGCAGTTTTGTTCCAATATTTCTTCGGAAAAGCTCTGGCCGTGTAGAAATTATGTCCAGCGGCGGCAGTATATCCACCCCAAACATCCACCTGACGAACCCGTGGCGTAATGGTCTTCATATCTTTGTGCGAATCCGTGCCACGACTTCCATTATTTGCCGTTGAGCCGTTTAATATATTACGATGTGGAATTGCCATATACCAACCGTGCGAATTATTGGCGGTTGAACCAAAAACATCACCCGTTTCGTTGAAAGAAAAGCCCCAAGTATTGTTTGAAGTCGAGGTTATGTGTTCAAAATCAGAACCATCAGCTTTAAATCTAAAAAATCCTTGTCCAAAATTCACAGAATCTTTTGAAGCAAATTTTGTTTTAATTCCCGAATAGCCAACGCATCCCCAAATCCAATTATCAAAACCATAATGGAGATTCGAAGGTCCTGCGTGCGTATCACCCGTACCAAATCCTGAGAACAAAATTTTCTTTTCATCTGCCTTATCATCGCCATCATTATCCTTCAAAAATAACATATTTGGGGCTTGTGAAACGATGAGTCCGCCATTGGCAAAAACCATTCCTGTCGGGATACTCAAACCGTCGGCAAAATGAGTAAATTTATCGGCTTTACCGTCCTTATTAGTGTCTTCGCAAAGCAAAATATAATCGCTTCCGCCCGTGTCCTTGCGTTCGTTTGGATAATCTTTCGTAATCAAAACATAGAGCCGTCCTTTCTCGTCCCAAGCCATTGCAATGGGGTGCATCACGTTGGGTTCGGAAGCGAAAACTTCTAAGTTAAAATCAACGGGAATTTGCATCAATTTCACCGATTCTTCGGGTGAAAGTGGCAATTGTTGCACCTGTGGGTCAGGACGTTTTTCGTAATTGGGCAACTTGGCATTTTTATAAGCCAAAACGGGCGTATTGAGTGCCGCATGAGCTGCCCGTGCTTGGTCATCCACCGCCCAGATGATGGCATTTTCTAAGAGTTTATGAAAATCTGGATTCTCCCAAGTCTGTTCATCGTGTCCAAAAGCGGTGTAAAAAACTCTGCCTTTTCCATAATTTCGTGTCCAAGTATAAGGTTCAGTTTTGGTTTCAGGACGGTCTTTTGTTTGGTCAGCTTTTATTTCACGATTCATCAAAACGTTATTGTCCGCTTGTAATTTGCTGTGTAAATACGTTTCATCAAAAGCTTTTAATTTTGTTAAGCCATTCATTATCTGATGATTAGGCTGAACAATATTGGCAGAAATAGTATCGGTAGTGTGTTTCCAGAATTGTCCACCCACCATTTTTACATATTCAGGCGAATTTCTAAAACAGAAAGAGGCACAATGAATCGGGAGAATTCCTTTGCCCGAAGCCACGTAAGCCAAAAGGGCTGTTTCGGCTTGGGGCGTAATTTCGTCCCAATTGGCATAAATCATCAAGGCATCAAATCGGTTAAGATTTTCCAAATTAATGTCTTCTAATTTATCGGTATAAGTGAAATTGATTCCTTTATTTCCCAAAGCCGACATGATAGAAGGCAATCTTTCCACAGGTTTATGATGCCCATTATCACCCAAAAAGAGAATTTCTAAGCGACGGGGCGAAGGATTGTTTTGGGCGAATGTTCCTATTGCGAAGAATAAAAAAGCGATAGAGCAAAAAAGATTTTTCATGGTATTTTTTTTAGTAATTAATCTAATCTTTAAAGGAATAAATTACTTTGGACTACTGTTTTATGCTTTGGTATTTTGATACATTGGCAACTGATACAATTGCTACGAATACACGAATTTGGGCGAATTATTCCACTCCCCAAAATCCCAATCTCACACCTGATACTGGTCGTAGGTTTAGCGAAGCGTTCCTACGACCAGTAATCGCATAGAGCGTCTCGCTCGTTCATTGAATATCACAAGATTCTATTCAATGAAAATCAAATCAATCTTCCCTTTTCTATTTCCGTAATAATCACCGCAACTACTATGCAGCCATTCTTCTTCCTTTTCCACAAAACCAATTTCAACGGGATTTTTATGAATGTAATTTAAGCGTTGCATGGTCATTTCACGAGTTGAAAGTTCAATGGGATGATTATGTTGCATCCAAAATTGATAGTCGATATTCCTTTCATTCTTCTTGCCTGCTCGTCCAAACATCCAAAGCATCCATTCTCTACGACTTTCAGAGGTGCTGGTTTCAAGATTTTTACGAATTTGCCGAGACGTAAAACTCTTTAAATCTCGTACAATATCTGATAAATTGCCATTTTCTGTACCAATAATCATGTGAATATGAGAAGTCATGATACAGTAACCATAAACCTCTAAGCCTTTATTATCTTGGCAATATTTGACACTTTCATAAAATATATTTCTATTATCTTCTCGTATGAATGCATCAACCCAATTGACAACAGTAAAGGTTATGAAGTAGAGTTTACTGTTATCATGGAATTTATATTTTCGTGCCATGTTTTATTGATTTTATGTATTAAGTATTCAACGAGCGAGCGAGACGCTCTATGCGATTATAGGTCGTAGGAACGCTTCGCTAAACCTACGACCAGTTCAGGCGAGCGAGACGCTCTATGCGATTATAGGTCGTAGGAACGCTTCGCTAAACCTACGACCAGTTCAGGTAATGATTTTAGTTTATCTAACGAAGATTTCTCTACTATCTACAAAAAAAGGTGGTCAGTAGAGGAATATCATAAAAGTTTGAAACAAAATGTGGGAATTTCTAAATCTCCTACTCGAACCGTTATCACGCAAACGAACCATCTATTTTGCTCAATCTTAGCATACGTTAAACTTGAAAAATTGAAACTCACTACAAAACTTAATCATTTCGAATTAAAAGCGAAAATTTATATTAAGGCTCTTAAAGCCGCCTACTTAGAACTAACAAATATTAAAAATCAGGCGATGCCTGCGTAACATCAGTTAATAAAACATTACGATAGTGTGTCTCTCCACTCTTGCTCTGATGTAGGTTTAGCGAAATATTCCTACAATTAATAACCACAACCCCCTTAAAATTCAGGCAAATATATAATCTCTCCACCCCTCATAGCAGACTCATGTGCCAAAATTCCTACACTCGTCCAGTTGGCTGATTGTACGGCATTGGGGAATGGGTCACGGTCTTCAATTAGTGCCATCACAAACTCGTGGGCGAGGTGTGGGTGAGAGCCTCCGTGTCCGCCGCCTTGAGCAAAACTCAAATGGGTATTATCATCAGAGTCATAAACACCTTTGCCCGTAAACGACTGGATTTCTTTGGGCAAATAATGGGCGTAATCTGGCACTTTTACTTTCTCTGGAATCTCAGGTTCGGGCTTTTTGGCGGTATGAATTACGTGTTCTTCGTCTTCAATCAATGACCATTCAAAGGATTTTTTTGAACCATACACCTCAAAACTCTCACGATATTGGCGAGCCACATCAAACAGCGAACGATAGACATAAGCACTCAAATCTGAATCTTTAAA
>JANXML010000220.1 GCA_025354645.1 Arcicella sp.
CAATATGCACCGAGGTTGTTTTGGTGGGTGCAGTTTCTGTACGATTTCGGCTCACCAAGGAAAATTTGTGGCTTCTCGTTCCGAAGAGTCAATCATGAAGGAAGTAAAACAAATTACGGAACATCCTGAATTTAAGGGATACATATCCGATTTGGGCGGACCTTCTGCCAATATGTACCGCATGAAAGGCAAGGATGAATCCATCTGTGCCAGATGCCAAGCTCCGAGTTGTATTAATCCTGTGATATGTTCAAATTTGGATACTTCGCACAAACCACTAACCAATATTTATAAAAAAGTGGATGCTTTACCAGAGATAAAAAAGGCGTTTGTGGGTTCTGGGGTTAGATATGACCTCTTGGTGGATGATTTCAATAAGAATAATCAAGACGGAAATCACGATGAATATATGGAGCAATTAATCACCCGTCACGTATCGGGAAGATTGAAAGTTGCCCCCGAACATACGTCCGATGCGACTTTGAAAATCATGCGTAAACCTGGATTCAAGTATTTCAGAAAATTCAAGGAGAAGTACGATAAAATTCAAGAAAAACATGGTTTAAACCAACCGTTGATTCCGTATTTTATCAGTTCGCATCCAGGTTGTGAGGAGCAAGATATGGCAAATTTGGCGGCAGAAACCAAAGATTTAGGATTCAGATTAGAGCAAGTACAAGATTTTACGCCCACACCCATGACGGTTGCGGAGGTGATATATTACACGGGCGTGCATCCGTACACGTTGCAACCCGTACACACGGCAAAAACCAAGGAAGAAAAACAGAACCAAAACAACTATTTCTTTTGGTATAAAAACGAATTCAAAAGCTGGATTAGAGAGCGTTTGACCAAATTGAAAAGACCAGATTTAGCTCAACAATTATTAGGAGACGTGAACCCAAATCCAAAAAAGAAAGAAGGTCCGAGGAAGGATTATACTACTTACAAGCGAAAATGGTAAAAGATATAAAATCATAATTATCAAACATCATCTCTAATACCAGAAACCAATCTAATGCCTGAAAAGAAAAATAATGAGCCTAATACTGCACATAAAATTATAGTTTTAATGTCAGTTTTGCCAACCGATTTATTCATAAATACAATTCCAGCATAAATTAATGCTACAATACCTAATAGGGTCAATAATGTTCCAAAAACTCGTTTAATATTCATGTTGCTTTTAAATTTAGGTTATATTTATTTTTTTATGAACTGATAAAAAGTCATACCACAATAAAATAAATAAATAATCTAAATTTATGAGCAATAAAATCTACAAGATGTTTATACACAAAAATCTCAATTTCAATACAAAAACGATTAAATTTTCTTAAACAGATTTTTTCACCAAAGCATTCGAAGCAATCACATACCGTTTACCACTCTGTTTGTCAGTACATAAAAAACGGGTTCTTCTTAATTCTCCTCTCATAAAAACACGACCATTTAATTCAAAATTTTCCCCTGCTTCTATATTCGTAAGAACGATGGAATCTAAGTCCGTATTTGTGTCAAAAAGCCTCAAAGCATTCATCAAGGGCTTTGCTCCTTGTGTGGTTGCGGCTGGGTTTTTGAGGTATTCAGTTAATGGAATAATCAACTCAATTGGTAAAATTTCGGGTATTAATAAGGGTTGAAAGGTCTCTCTGAAATAGCGTTTCCATTCTTTTCCGTGTGGTTCTGGTTTATTGCCATATTGCTTAAAAGTCTGTAAATGAGCTACTTCGTGAATATACGTTACTAAAAACGAATATGGATTTAGATTAGCATTAACTGTAATTTGATGTCCTTTATCACGTCTATAACAATAATCGCCCAACTTAGATTGTCGTGGGCGAGTTACTTTAAATTTGAATTGATATTCTTTCCACAAACTAAAACAATAATCTGTGGCTGATGCTGGAAAATATTTTTGAAAGAAAATTAAGTCGTCGTTCATGTTTGATTTTAATGGCTTTGTGTAAAGGTACTTAAAAGGGGCGGTTTGATAAAACAAAAATAGCCTGACTATCAAACGATAATCAGGCTACTATTAAATTAAATTTTTATCCAATCAGTTCAATTGGTTCATTATGGTCGTTCAAAAACTTGAAATCTGTAATACCAAAAGAAGTATCCGTAATCAAATTCACCCATGTTTTATACTTAAAATACCACTTCATTCTTTTTGAAGGAAAACCTTTTGTGAAGTAGGCAAATAAGAATGGGTGCATAATTATGGTTGGTTTCTTCTCGTTCTGTTTTTCCAAAATATGTTCCAAATGATGTTCAATTACGTCTGAAATAGCAATACTCGCCGTGATTTTTCCAGTTCCTCCGCAAGTTGGGCAATTTTCTGCAGTCACTACGTTCATTTCAGGACGTACCCGCTGGCGAGTAATCTGCATCAAACCAAACTTCGTCAAAGGCAAAATGGTGTATTTCGAGCGGTCGGTTCTCATTTCGTCTTTCATGATGTCTTGAATCGCCTTTTTATTTTCGGCTTTCTTCATATCAATAAAGTCAATAACGATAATCCCACCCATATCCCGCAATCTCAACTGACGGGCAATCTCTTTGGCTGCCTCTCGGTTCACACTCAAGGCGGTGGCTTCTTGGTCTGCTTCACTGTTGGATTTATTACCCGAATTGACATCAATTACGTGCAATGCTTCTGTATGTTCAACAATTAAATAACCGCCTTGTGGCAAACTTACCGACCGTCCAAACAACATTTTAAGCTGTTTCTCAAGCCCCAATTGTTCAAAAACCTTTACTTTCCCTTGATGCAATTTGACAATTTTTTCTTTGTCAGGGGCAATATTCAAGACATAATTACGGGCTTCTTGATACAACTCAGGCGTATCTACCACGATGCTGTCAAAATCTTCGTTCAATAAATCACGCATCATTGACGTTGCCCGACTCATCTCTCCGATTATTTTTTCACGGGGTTTAGCCGTTTTTAAGGCTGCCATTCCCGCATCCCATTTGGCAATTGATTCACGGAGGTCTTTATCCAATTCCTCCACTTCTTTGCCTTCGGCAACTGTTCTAACAATAACCCCGAAATTGGCAGGTTTAATCGAAGACATCAATCTTTGCAGACGTTGGCGTTCGGTTTTTGCCGTAATTTTTTTCGAGATATTTACCCCATTCGAAAAAGGAACAAGCACTGTATAACGTCCCGCAATAGAAATATCGCACGACAAACGAGGTCCTTTTGTTGAAATAGGTTCTTTGACAACTTGGACTAAAACCAACGTATTCTTACTCAATACTTTGTCGATTTTATCGTGTTTGTCAATTTCAGGCTCTAATTTGAAGTTATCTAATCGCCCAGATTTTATTCTTTCGGCGATGACTTCCTTCGTAAATTTGTTTAGGGAATTGACGTTCGGACCGAGGTCGTGATAATGGAGAAAAGCATCCTTTTCATAGCCAATATCAATAAACGCAGCGTTCAATCCCGTAACCATCTTCTTGACTGTTCCGAGATATATATCTCCAACAGAAAAGTGTGGTTCAGACTCCTCTAAGTGATACTCCACAATGCGTTTGTCTTGCAACAAAGCAATGCGATCACCTTTGGGAGTCGAATTGATAATTAATTCGTTACTCACAGGTGAATTAAGCATTTAGAAATGAGATAATAAGAAGATTGTAATTTGAAAATTTGGAGATTTGTTAATTTGAAAATGAAATTTCTTCCTATATTTTCAAATTATTTAATTGTCAAATTATCAAATTTAATTTGTGAGTGTTGATATAAGTCGCTAATAATCAATTAATTATAGATATGTTCGAGCCTATGGGGAAAAAGAAAATTCGATTTCTACATTAGGATAATTATTGGTATCAGCTTTGAGCAATTTACAATAATTAGAGAAAAAATTTGTCTATAATATTTTTCTTAGCTTGACTTTTAAATGTGGGTGACGGAATTGGATTTATTAATTTTAGTATTATGTACTAAGTATTACGTATTAAGTAAAACACTTTCATTTTATATTTTACCTAATACATAATACTCAATACACCAAAATTTACCAAATGTCATAACCGATAATTACTTAAACAACTGATAATGAAATCATTAAGTAATTAAATTATTCTTTCAAGACAACAATCTCACAAAAACGACAAAAACAGGCAAACTCACAGATGGTGAATTTTGCCTGTTTTTTGATTAGGTAAAGCGTTATTGTATTAAGTATCAGGTACTAAGTACTAAGAAACATTTTGATCAATAAATTCGACTTAAAATGCTTAATACTTTGGACTTAATATTTAGGACAACCACTCTGCCTAATATTATTTCTTCTTATGTCTGTTCTTTCTAAGACGCTTTTTTCTTTTGTGCGTTGAGATCTTGTGTCCCTTTCTTTTCTTTCCGCAAGGCATGATTTTAAAAGTTTTAAATGTTAAATAATTTATTTATTCGATATTTGATGTTTGGTATTCGATAGTTTGGCTTTCTTAAAACCTAACCGTGCGACGGTCGCCCCTAAAACCCAACCTCTAATTCCTATTTTAATTTCGATAAAATCTCATTTGCAGCAGATTTTTCTTGAGGATCTTTACTTTTTTCAAGTACTTGCTCTAAGATTTTCTGTGCTTCTTCTTTTCTATCTAACTCTGCCAAACAATATCCCAAATTCAATGCCGCCTTTAAATTTGACGGGTTATTTCTGAGAATTTGCTTGAATCTGTCCACGGCTTTTCCAAATTGGTTCGACCGTATCGAGAGTATTCCTAAACTGAACAACGCAGGCTCATAATCTGGTTCCTTTGCAATCACATCACGCAACATCGTGATTCCTTGCATGGGTGTCTGTGTTGCGGTGTAGGTCATTGCCATGTTCGTTTTCGCTAAAAGATTATTCGGATTTTTATCAATTACTTTTTGATAAATACTACGAGCTAATTCCCCCATTCTTGCAGTCTTTTCGCTTTCGAGAGCGTAAGTAAAGGCTTCATAATATAACCCTCCTGCTTTCATTAAATTACTTTCCGAAGGTTCAACTTTCGCTACTTCGTTGGCATAATACGCTGCACTATCATAGCGAGTATATTTTACAAATTGGGTAATTAAGGCATCTGCCGAAGTAATTTTACTTTTACCAGCACTTTTTGTGTAGATTTCCTTTAAATTACTAATCACTTTTTGCTGTTCTACATTTAATGATTCTGTGTGGTTCTCTGTTACCGTTGGGGCATCAGATTTCACATTTTTATCACGATTGGCAGTAGCGGCGGCGTTTTCTTTTGCGGGTTGTTGGAGGGTCTTTTTTTCATTATCAACAACTACTTTCGGAAGGCTATATAAGCCACCAATCGTAGCAACTGCGATGACAATGATTACGATAAAAGACTTTTGCATTTTTGGTGTTAGTTATTAGTTATTAGTTACTGGTTATTAGTTATTGAGCAAGTAATTCCTTTAATCTAAGAATCACACTATTAACTGATAACTAATAACTAATAACTGACAACTGAATTATTTTGCGTTAGTTTTCACTTGCTCAACGAATGTTTTTGCAGGCTTGAAGCTTGGAATGAAATGTTCTGGAATCTCAATCGTGGTGTTTTTTGAGATGTTACGAGCGATTTTATGAGCTCTTTTTTTGTTTACGAAGCTACCAAATCCTCTTACATAAACAGCTTCTCCCTTTGCGAGATTGTCTTTGATTACTGAGAAAAAAGACTCAATTGCACTTGATACATCTGCTTTGTCGATGCCAGTTTTGTCTGAAATTTCTACGATTACGTCTGCCTTAGTCACTTGTTGAAAATTTTAAGTTAAAAATATATTGAACAATAATGGTTTTTTCCTCAATTTGTTGATAATGAACACCTTAACCTGACGATACTCAGTTTTTAATGTTATTATCACACACCCTTGATTCTTAGGGGACACAAAGGTAAGGCTTTGATTTTAAATATGAAAGAAACAAAAAAATAAATATGTCATTTTTTTTATGTAAATGCTTAATTGTTAGACATTTGGGAGTTGAGTAGGCATTCAGCAATCGGCAATGGGCAATCGGCAAATACTTAAAATCCAAAATTAAGGCTTAAATTAGATTGTACGTTTAATCTTCAAAACCTTCATCGTTCCATAATGCAACACCTTTTTTTCTCACAAAAAATAACTGCTTGGTATAATTCCAATAAACGTGATTTGCCTTGGCGGAACATTAATAATCCCTACTTTATTTGGCTTTCTGAGGTTATCCTTCAACAAACACGGGTCGTTCAAGGAATGCCTTATTATTTTAAATTCATTGAAAACTTCCCAACAGTGCAAGATTTGGCGGTAGCGGACGAAAAGGAAGTTTTGAGACTTTGGCAAGGTTTAGGATATTATTCAAGAGCAAGAAATTTACACACAACGGCAAAAATGGTGGTGGAAAACTATGCTGGCGAATTTCCGAATACTTACCAAGAATTATTGAAATTGAAAGGCATCGGCACTTATACCGCCGCCGCTATTGCTTCCTTTGCTTTTGGCGAAAAAGTGGCAGTGTTGGATGGAAACGTTTACCGAGTGCTTTCGAGAGTATTTGGGGAATCTACGGATATTTCTAACAACGAAGCAAAAAAAGTATTCACAAAAATTGCCGAAACAGTTTTACCCGATAAAGATTCCGACACACACAACCAAGCAATTATGGAATTTGGGGCAATGCAATGCACGCCTGGCATGCCCAATTGTATGTTTTGTCCGCTTTCGATGGAATGTGTGGCGAATGCTACGGGACGAGTTGGGATGTTGCCCGTGAAGTCTAAGAAAATAAAAGTTAGAGAAAGATTTTTTAATTATTTTGTGATTGAACAAAATCGTAATTTTGCCATGCACGAGCGTACACACAAAGATGTATGGTCGGGGATGTACGATTTTTACTTAAAAGAGCTTTCGGAAAATACGGAGTTATTGGAAGATATTATTGAAGGAGACGATTTTATGAACGAGTTGTTAAAAAATTCGGTAATCAAAAGAAAATCAGATACTTATCTTCACGTTTTAACGCATCAAAAAATTCAAACAAAATTTTGGCACGTGGAAATTAATCCTGATTTTGTGGTAAATTTACCTGCTGATTTTGACTGGTATTCAATTAATGAAGTGGACGATTTACCAAAATCAACGTTGGTGAATAATTATTTGACTTCTTTTGTTTTTGCAACCACATAGTTTTCATAGGAGACATAGGGTTTGGCTACTATTTTTAAATAAATTTTGTCGTTTAATATTTAAATATAATTATGGATAATTTCATTCAAAAAAGCACTTTTAGAGACTGGACTCTTGATAAAATTGATGAAGCATTCAACACCAAGCAAATTTGGGAGATGAATGCTTTGGACGAATTATTAGCTTTTGAATATGAAGTAAACGAAATGGAAGCGTGGTTTTTGAAAGAATTACAGTCTGTTTATCAGTTAGGTGGTGATGATTGGAATGAAGTCGAATTAGAGAATAAGTTCATTAGTCCTTTAATTGTGCTTGCGAAACTAAACGACGAACGTTATTCATACTTTTTAGAAAGAGAATTACAAACTGTAATTGGAAACTATGATATTTCTGGAAAAGTGGATGGAATGATTGCAACGGGATACCGAAATCCTAAAAAACCATTTTTTTGTTTAAAAGAATACAAACGACAAACTGACCCCAACGGAGACCCCCGTGGACAAGCATTGATAGCAATGATAGCCGCTCAAAATCTAAATGACAATGATAATCCAATTTATGGTTGTTACGTAATAGGAAGAAGTTGGAATTTCATGGCGTTGGTTGGAAAAGAGTATGCAATAAGTAATGTTTATACTTGCACAACGGATGAACTTGGAGACATTTTCAGAATATTAAAAGGACTTAGAAACATTATTGAAAAAAAATTGAGGTAGATTTTAAAGATTTCAGTAAATTCATAAAAATTTAAACTAAAACCACAAATATGGCTGGCGTAAACAAAGTAATTTTATTAGGAAGACTCGGGGCTGATCCCGAAGTTCGTTCTCTACCAAATGGTGCAAAGGTGGCAAATTTTGGTTTAGCAACCTCTGAGGCTTACAACAATAAAGAAGGCGTGCGGGTTGAACAAACTGAATGGCACAGAATTGAATTGTGGGATAACTTGGCAAATATTGCTGAACAATATCTTCATAAAGGCGATTCTGCGTACGTAGAAGGCAGAATTAGAACCGAAGAATATACTGATAAAGAAGGAATTGTGAGAAAAGCGGTTAAAATTAGAGGAACGGCATTAACCTTGGTTGGAAGTAAAAGAGACAACGATCAAGAAGGTGGTTCTGCTCCTGCTCCACAGGCACAAGCGGCTCGTCCTGCTCCTGCACAAGTGGCGGCTCCTGCTCCTGAATTTGATACAAACGCTGGCGGCGACGGTGGCGACGATTTGCCATTTTAATTTAGGGATTGGGAATTAGGTAATTAGGGGTCAGGTTGTAAGAAAGTATAACAACTTGACAAATCCTTAATTACCCAATCCCCAGTTACCTAATCCCTAAAAAAACCCAACATTTTGGAAACAATATTATCCGACGAACCTCACCCGATTTTGGTGCTTTTGGCACAGGTTGAAAGCACCTCTTCATACAGCGTTTATGGAATCAATGCCTTGGTTCTGGTGGGCTTACTAATCCTTTCTGCTTTATTGGCTGGCTCAGAAGTTGCCTTTTTCTCTCTTTCTGCCGAAGAACGTGCCGCCTGTCGTGAAAGCGAAAGTAGTAGCGAACGCACCATTGCCAAATTGTTA
>JANXML010000222.1 GCA_025354645.1 Arcicella sp.
AGTGCAATATGGCATGGTCGAAAAGTTATCGGGAGGAGAAAAAAGGCGTTTGCAATTAATGAAAGTCTTGATTCAAAATCCCAACTTTTTGATTCTTGATGAACCTACCAACGACCTTGACATTCAGACACTTAACATCTTGGAAGACTTTTTAATGGCGTTTGGTGGTTGTATTATTTTGGTATCTCATGATCGTTATTTTATGGATAAATTAGTAGAACATCTTTTTGTCTTTGAGGGCAACGGAGTTATCAGAGATTTTCCAGGAAACTACACTGATTATCGTGAATGGGCAGACTCACCAGAAGCAATTGAGAGCAAAGCTCAAATTGCAGAAAGCGGTAAAAAATCGGGAGGAAATAGTCTTTCAACAACGGTAGAAAAAGTACAATCTGTTAAAAAGAAATTATCTTTTAAAGAACAAAAAGAATACGATGATTTAGGAAAAACCATTGAACAATTGGAAGCTAAAAAAGCTGATTTAACTGAGCAATTAAACAACGGAGGTTCGTATGAAGATTTGGCAAAGTGGGCAAAAGAAATCGAAGTAATCACCGACGAATTAGACGAAAAGGAATTGCGTTGGTTAGAAATTTCTGAGAATATGTAGAAAGTGATTGGCACACAGAGGAGCCCACAATGCAATTGAGATGTTTCGCAACGCAGATTTAAGAGGATTTTTATTTACGAAAATTTTATCCTTTTAAATCCGTGTTATTTTAATATCTGTGTCATCTGTGTACCATCACAAAAAATTATTCCGTATTATTTTACCCTAAAACTTAAACTTAACATTCACGCCCCCAAAATAATAAGCCTTGCTTGGTCCAGGGTTTACGTCCGTTGCAACGCCCGTTGGATAATTACTTCCCGCATCTGAATCGTTTATGCTATTTCCCAAAAATAAGAACGTATAATTGATTTCGTTGGTAAGGTTGTTTCCTGCAAAATATACATCAAAATCCATCTTCTTACCTAAGATTTTGTAGCCCAATTTACTGTTTAACAAAGCAAATCCTTTAACATTATTAGTATTGGCAAAATCAGTATAAACATCGCCCATTACGTTGTAGGTATTGTTCATGTAAAGCCCCATATTCGTTACAATGTCTAAGCCCAAAGTGTATTTTGTCTTAGGCACGCCTACTACTTGCTTATCGGTAAAATCCACAACGCTCCCTTTAAATATCGTTTTGAAATCGGCGTATTTGAAGTTATAATTTGAATAATTAAAGAATGGCTCCAATTTTTTGATAAACGATTTTGCACCACCCACAATCAAATATCCCAGACTCAATTCTACGCCTTGATTGCTTTGGTTGCCAGTATTAGCAAAGTACGTATAAGTACCTCCCGTTGGAATTACGCCCGAAAGTTGCGTAAGTTTGTTGCTAATATCAATGTTGAAAAGTGATACTTGATAATCTAATTTATTTTTGAATAATAAGCCCTGAATGCCCAAATCAATCATTTTAGCCTTCTCGGGCAATAAATTATCGTTGGCTTTATTGATCGTTCCAATGAAAGAAGTGGAAGCCGTTGGAGCATTATATCCTTCGCTATAACTCAAATTAACAATCTGTTGCTTGAAACTTTTTTGCAAGGCAATGTGGGGATTGTATGATGTTTCAAAACTCTTACTGAACGATAAATCCTTGCCATAACTCGCTGTGGTTAATAAACCTGGACCTGCCAACAAATCTAAACGAGTATAATCAATTTGATTGGCACTCAAACCCACAATTACCGATAAATCAATGGCTTCAAAAGTAGTTCGGTTATGGAAAAAATAAGCGTATTGATTCGTCAATGTCTTGAAATATGAGCCTTTTGAAATATCCTGTACTTTCAAAGGACTACTATCGTCACTTCCCACAAAACGGAAACTCGTTGCTAATGAGCGAGACTGTTGAATCTCCGTACCAACTGTTAAATTATTTGTTACATTTTCGGCAAAATTTGTCTTCCAATCGAATGTTGAACGAACCCCAAAACTTGGACTTTCGCTGTTTCCATCCGCTCCTGCTGATACATTTTTAAGGTCTTGGGCAAAATAAAATACTGCCGTTCTATTACTAAAATTTTTGCTAAAATTATAGCTATGTGTAAGGCTAAAACGAGTTGTATAAAACTCATTTCTGGCGTTTTTCTTAGCGTAAGCAGTGTTTCCGTTATCAATTCCGTTGTAATAATCAGCATACGAAACTTGCCCTGTGATGCCTTCAAGCGAATAGTTATGGCTCATATACGCCGTGAGTGACTGTTTTCTGTTTAATTTGAATTCTCCAAAAAACGTTAAAAAGTTTTTAAGACTGCTCCCTCTTGGGCGGTATCCGTCCGACTGTAAATGTCCAAAAGTCAAGGCAATGGCTGAACTGTCATTCACAATGTCTAAGCGAGTGTTCGACTGAAATAATCCGAACGAACCAAACGATAATTTCTCAGTCAAAGAAACGCCTTTTTCTTCCGATGATTTCATATAGAAACGAGCCACGCCACCAACGCCTCCGCCATACATCGTTGCGGCTGGTCCTTTCACGACTTCGATATTATTCACATTCGCAAAATCAATGTCATCCAACACCGTAACGCCTTCTGCCGTCGTGATTGGTACGCCATTGTAATAGGCTTTTACGCCCCAATTATTGAATTTTTGGTCATTTCCATAACCCCGAATCACTAATCTTTGTCCACCTAATTGCGTGCGTTTATCCACTTGTACGCCCGCCATCATGCCCAAACTTTGCTCAATAAAAGCAGGGTTATTACGGTTAATGTCTTCTTCGGTTATTGCTTCAACTGACTGAGCGTGGCGTTTAAATTCGCCTCTTTCTTTTGCGGTTTTTCGCTTCTCTTTTACAATAACTTCTTCCAATTCTTTGGTAGTTGTTTGGGCGTAGGTTATCCCCGCCATCAATAATATATAAGATAGTATAAATAATTTTTTCATGATATGATTTTGAAAATAAAAGGCAAATGTGATGAATCAAGATGCCTTTTATTAAATTTTAGAAATAGAAAATTAATATCTGACAAGTTTTGTGTAGGGGCGTATAGCATACGCCCGTTCCGTCATGTACAAGGTCGTATATGATACATCCCTACATCAATAACAGAAATGCCAGAAATAGAAATCTACGAAAATTGGGGAGGCTGTTTCAGTTTTGAAACAAAATCAGAAGTGTGAAAAATGACTAAAATGGGAAGAATAGAAGGGTTTTTATCAATAAAATGATTGAAATGAAATGTAGTGTTATTGTGTGTTATTAAAGGTTCTGAAAAGAAATCTAAAACAAGTTTTGACTGATTTCCAAAAGGAGAATTTTTAGTTTGATTTTCAAGTAATTTATCAATTTTAGCCTCTAATATTGTTTCAGCTTTATCACTTAAACAGTAATAACGAATGATACCAGCAATGTTTTCTGAATAAACAACATCGTATAAATTACCTTCAAAACGGAACTCTTTTTCAGCACGTTCCCATTGGATTTTAGATTGATTTTCAGCATTAGCAACGATACAAATTAGCTCCGATTTATGTAAAGAATTAATGATTTTTTGCTCTACTTTTTCTCTAATTTCCTCTCTTTCAAAACTCAAAATGGCGTAAAAGCCTCCCATTTTGAGTAGTAAAGCAAAGAATAATGCAAAAGATAAAAGTGTTTTCACGATGTTAGTGATAAGTTTAATACAAATTAAAGACATTTTTATCGAAATTTCAGATACTATTGTGGTTTAAACACATGTGTAAGTTATTTTACGGACATAATTCTTCCCATAATGTATAAACAAACCATCAGAAATATAACCTACCATTTTCCCGACCTCAAAACGCTGATGGCAAAAGCAACTCCTCGACGGTCGGGGGATGAGTTAGCGGGTATTGCGGCAAAATCTGCCCAAGAAAGAGTGGCAGCACAAATGGCGTTGGCAGATATTCCGTTGAGAACTTTTTTGACTGAAGACTTAATTCCTTACGAAAAAGACGAAGTAACCCGACTTATTATTGACTCGCACAATGCTCAGGCATTCGCCTCTATTAGTCACCTGACCGTAGGAGATTTTAGAGATTATCTTTTATTGGAAACTACTGATAAACAGATACTTACCCATTTACAAAAGGGGCTTACACCTGAAATGGTGGCAGCAGTAAGCAAGATTATGCGAATTCAAGATTTGATAACGGTTGCCTCAAAATGCGAAGTAATTACCAAATTTAGAACTACAATCGGATTGCAAGGACATTTCTCAACTCGCCTACAACCCAATCATCCAACCGATGATTTCAGAGGAATTGCCGCCAGTATGATTGATGGACTTTTCTATGGAAACGGTGATGCAGTTATCGGCATAAATCCTGCCACAGACAATGTTCCAACCGTGATTCAACTGTTAGAAATGCTTGATTCCGTCCGACAAAAGTTTGAAATTCCAATGCAATCTTGTGTTTTAAGTCATATTACCACAACCATAAAAGCCATTGAACGGAATGCTCCTGTGGATTTAGTTTTTCAATCCATTGGCGGAACGGAGGCAACCAATACATCTTTTGGCATTAATTTAAATATTTTAAAGGAAGGCTATGAAGCAGGACTCTCACTCAACCGAGGAACAATTGGCAACAATTTGATGTATTTTGAAACGGGTCAGGGAAGTTCCCTTTCGGCAAATGCTCACCACGGAATCGACCAACAAACTTGCGAAACCCGTGCCTACGCTGTGGCAAGGCATTTTAATCCGCTTTTGGTCAATACAGTTGTGGGATTTATTGGTCCTGAATATTTATACGATGGAAAACAAATCATTCGGGCGGGTTTAGAAGACCATTTTTGTGGTAAATTAATGGGGCTTCCGATGGGCGTGGATGTATGCTATACTAATCACGCCGAAGCTGACCAAGATGATATGGATACACTCCTAACGCTTTTAGGAACAGCGGGTTGCAACTTCATTATGGGTGTGCCAGGAGCAGACGATGTGATGTTGCATTATCAGAGTACCTCCTTCCACGATGCCCTCTATATCAGGCACTTACTCGGTAAAAGACCCGCCCCAGAGTTTGAAGAATGGCTATTGAAAATGAATATTTTTGATGAAAAAATGCGGTTGAAATCAGGGAATGTCAAGTTGATTGAGGCGATGGATTTTGGAATCAATTTGATTTAGATTCAGGCAAGTTCAGATTACTTCATTAATTCAAATAACTATACTTATAATCCGTTGTTTCATAAACTACAAAAATAGAACTTTGTAAGATGGACATTAGAGTAAAAATAGGTATCAGACTGAAAGAGCTTAGAAACGAAAAAGGACTTAGTCAAGAAAAGTTTTCATTCGTTTGTGAGCTTGACAGAACCTATATTGCAAGCATCGAACAGGGTAAAAGAAATGTTTCAGTAGCAAATATTGAAAAAATTTCAAAAGCCTTTGATATGTCTATTTATGATTTTTTTAACTCAGATTTATTCAAGTAAAATGGATATTCAAGCATACGAAACACTTATTATTACTCAGTTAAATGAAGTTGTTGAGAACATCATAAACAACCATACAAATCTCCAAATTGCTGTGAAAAAAGGCGAACGAGTCGGCGACGGAATTAGTAAATTTCTTGAAAATAAGTTTGTAGAATTTACTAAAAATCACAGTTATTTTAAAGAGAAGCTGTTTAAACTTATTCCTTTCGGTATAAATAGTTTCATTTTCAACCTGATAACTCAAAATTTATTCACCATAGCGATGCTATGATTCACAAATTTCGAGTCACCAGATTAAAAATGAATTCAATTTTTAATCAAAACGAAAAGTTTAAACGGCTTCAGAATCTTTGGCTTCTTCCGAAGGGAAAACTAAAAATCCGTTTGATGTTCAAACCGTATTTGAATTAAAAGGACATATTGAACTCATTTGGATAGATTTTAAAGCGGTTAATTTAGATAATGAAGATACAAATCCTGATAGTGGAACACCTGATAAAGTGATAACATTGATGCAAAATGGTTATTTTTACTTAGCCTACGTCATTGTATATTACCGAGGTTCTGAAAATGGATTATCATTTATGCCACATAGCGATATTTTCGTAAAATCTTATTTTCTTAAAAATGTAAGCCCCACAATGCGTATTACACCCGCAAATCAAATGCAGGTGAATGGGTTTTCTGAAACTGTTTACAGAACAAGAGAAGAGTTTTTAGATTTTCTATTACAGAAGAAAATAGAATCTAATGAAAGGAAGTTGAAAAAGGCTATTCAAGAATTAGAAAACTTCAAAACGGGAATTCTAAAAGCAAAAACAGGCAAACAAGAAGAAATTACACTTGATTCATTGAAACGATTAAACAAATTGCAAGAAGACAAAATCAAAAATCTCTAATACTTTTCTGAATGTTCTCAATTTCGATTGGCGTTAAATTATAGTATTCATAAATCAAATGGTTAATTTTAGGTATGTTAACTTGTTTTGAAGTCAAATCTGTATAAATCTCTTTACACAAAGCTGAAATCTCGCTTTGTAGTTTTATATCATTTGGGATAAAAATACTACCCAAATCTCCAATTTTTATTTGTGGTTGTTTACCCTGTGAAAATCTTACGATATTCATTTGCTGAGCATAATACGTGATAAAATCAGTATTCAAAAAGCCGCACAAGAAATACAAAAAATCAATCTTTTTTTCTGAATTATCTCTTAATGAAAAAACATACAAACTGTTATTTGCCGAACTTTTACCTAAGAAGATGTTTAAAAATTAGTTTTTAATCAAAAAAGGGAATCGGTTTGTTATCTTTTAAACGACGAAATTTATCAGATATGCAAACTTGTTACGAAGTTTTAACCGATTCCCGCTGGGAAATTATCAAAGAAATTGTTTC
>JANXML010000223.1 GCA_025354645.1 Arcicella sp.
TCCCATTGGAGTTCCGATTCATACAACTCACAGATGTGGGTGTATAATTTGATAAGTTTGAGTGATTTTTCCATAATTCTCAAACAATTTTATACCTCACTCTGTCTTTTTTTTATAAAAGTTTAACCCGTAATTCGCATATATTATTTCTGATAATAGCAATCTTTCATTTTACTATTATTTTTCGCAATTTTAACACCAGAATTATAAAAAAATATAGTCTAAAAACTGCATTTAATTGTTAGAAACGATGTTAGCGAAACAATTAAAATCTAATTATTAAAAGTTAGCTTATAATCTTCCAAAAAATACTCAATCATACACTATTGAGCAAAACCATTTATCTTGTCTTAAAATAGAGATATAGTGCCAAAAATACAATGTTTATCCCTTACTCCCCTTTGGTAAATAGTAATAATCAAGTTTAATACTATAATTTTTAGTAAAAAAATAAACTAAATTGTTAGTTCACCCACTATTTAATTTTTTCTTTTTTCCCCTCGCTTTTTGGTTTGGTCTTTTCCTTTTCACCCCTCTCTCCAAAAATTTGTTTTTTGTGTGCGATAGCCACCTTAAAAGAAAAATTTTTAAGTGCGTAGGCATTATCAAAAATTGATAAATAGTTTTATCAATAACAATGATTGATAATTGTAGGGTCTATAACTTATTGATTCTCAATTACTTACAAGGCTATATATAACAAATTGCATATCTTAAATAACGTTTGGCATACTATAACGTCTAAATTTAGACGTTATATATAACAAATTGCATACGAAGTATAACAAATTGCATACGAAAAATACTATTTGTAACATTAAAAATAACTTGTTATATTTGTACGTTATTTATAGAAATCAAATGTTTTATTATGAAAATTACTGAAATCACAAAAGCACGTGAACCACTTATATTGCTTCTATCCAAAACGGAATTTTCTTTAATTGAGAGACGTATCTACTGGATAATACTTAGTCAGATTGAACAAGGCTTTAATATTAATCCAGATTTGTTCCAAAATAGGGAATTTAAAATTCCTATTAGCGACCTAAAAGAAACAAACAGACAAAGAATAAAAGAAACAGTCAAGAAAATTACTACCCGTCAAATCACTAATACTGACCTTGTTGAAGATACTTTTGAGTGTTTTATCCCATTCCCATATGCAAAATACGATGGTAAAAATGGCTGCATAAATATTATGATGCTGGCTCATGTCGTTCCGTATTTTGTAGAACTGAAAGAAGGATTTTCTGAATTTGAAATTATTGCTGCACTATCACTAACAAGTGAATATTCACAAAGGCTTTATCCTTTACTCTGTCGTTGGAGAGATACAGGAAAGTGGTTAAACGTAACCATAGATAAGCTCAAAGAGCTTCTTGGTGCTAATCATTACGAATACTTCGGAAACTTCAAACAAAGAGTTCTTGATGTAGCTCATAAGGAGATAAATGAAAAAACCAATATTAGATATGAAATGATTTTTCATAAAACTGGCAGAAATGTTACAACTATTGATTTTTTAATTTCACAGGCTGATAAAATGGAAACAATTAATGCTAACAAGGCTGTGAATGAAGAAATGAAATCAGTTGCCAAGCTAAATATTGGACAAATTATGGCACAGGCAAGTGAAATATTGAGTACATATAATTTTTCCGCTAATCAGTATAAAGCAATAATGACAGATAACTCTATGCTTCAAATTTTCATCGAAGAAGATTCAAAAATAGTTCATGGAGTGCGTAAAAATGTTAAAAATAAAACTGCTTATATGGCAACCATTTTAGGATTCTCGAAAAAGAAATAATGGCAGAAAATGCTTATAATCTTAATTTTAAGCACTTTATTAGTTTCATTAATTAAAAATTCATGCAATTTGTTATATATAACATTTAAAATATGTACGTTATATATGACTAATTAGCACTAAAAATAGCACTAAATTTAGTGCTATTTTTAGTGCTAATTTAAACACTAATATTATACTTTTTAACATCTCTTTTTATTTTTTCTTGCACCGCTTCAACTATCCAATCATGTAAGGACACAGACATTTTACTACTGTTCCTATTTTCGACAGGTCTCATACTTCTTAACGTTTTTATAGCATCTATTTCTCCTACGGTAAATTTTACATTTATACCTTTTAATACAACTTTCTCTTTATTACTTTGTCGAGATACCTCCGTTGTACTTCCTCCCCTATTGATTACTTCTCGTATCTTTCTTTCAGATGCCTTAGAATTAACAACAGGCTCACTTAGATTAGGCAAATCTTTTTTCTTTTGTGTTGGTGGTAATGTAACTGCCATATCTTTAATTGGTTGAGTTGTTATAAATATGAGTGAATAAATTATTTAACTCATTTGATGCTTTTTCATCTGGCGGATTTAATTCTACTATTCCCAATCCTTTTCCTGCTGCATGAGAAAATGCCTTTCTATTTCCCAAAGGATTTGGAACATAATTCATTCCTTCACATTGCATCAAAATTTCTGCTGCTTCATCATTATCTGCTCCTCTTGGGTCGGCACGATTAAGAAATGTATAAACGTTGAGAGGACCAGATTTAACCGCTCGTATTTCATTAACTAAATTTTGTACCTTATACACTGTCCAAATATCAAAACTTCTCGGATTGAATGGCACTAAGTAATAATCCGAAATTACCAAAGCGGCTCTCTGACTGGTGGTATCTCTCCCTCCTGTGTCAATAACGATATGTTCGTATTTAGTTTTAAGTTTAGTTACTTGGGTTCGTACTGATTCTCCTGTTAATTTTATGGAAGTGTACCCCATTTCATCTCCAATATTTTGTTCTCGCCATGCTGAAAAATCAGTTGCAGTTTCCTGCTCATCTGCATCAACTAACAAAACATCTGTCCCTTGTTGAGCTAACCAAATTGCTAAATTAGTGGCAATTGTTGTTTTACCACTTCCTCCTTTTATTCCACCAATAGTATAAATCATTGTGATATTTTTAGTGTTGTTTTTAACACTAATTTTAGTGTCATTCTTAGCACCAAATTTAACACTAATTTTAGTGTTAAAAAAATATTACAATCAATTGATTACAAACATTTTATTTTTCCTCGAAGATTTCTTCACAAACCATACATTTGACCACTAAATCAGGTTTACCCCACAGCCGATTATCACAATCACAAACGTATCGCACCCGCACCCCCGCACGGCTTTTAGACTGCTCGGGTTCGGAAATTGGGTAACGAAAACTTTTAGAGGGGCTTGGTTCAGTACCAAAACTCAACAGGAGCTTTATCATGTCTTCATCGGTAGTCCTCGTGAACTTGTTACGGTTCAATCGGTAGGGAAGCGTTAAGCGTTCCAACTCCGCCTGGGCGATGGACTGAAAAGCCTTTTCAAACAATCCCCCCGCCATGATGTAATGCGTCATGTGCTGCCCCGTTTTACGTCCTTCGGGTAAACCCGTATCAGAAGGCATTAAACCCAAAGATTCCATCTTACTTGCCCATTGCTTATTGTGGTAACAGGAGCGGGAAGGTTTTCCAAAATCCTGCTGCCACAAATGCACCATTTCGTGAACCAAAGTAGCGTGCCAATACTTATCAGGACGGTTCAAAGAATCGGGCGTTAAAGATATTTCGTGAATGACGTTGAGCTTCACGGGGGGCGTAGAGGGCGTAACCTTCACCTGCGGGGATAAAGATTCATGCAACTGATTAGGCGAGTCACTTAAATTTGGGGCAAACTTCCCACGAAAACGGTTTAACCCGTTTGTAATCAGTTAGTTACAGGAAAAATAATCATAGTTCAAGGTTCATCGCCTTTTTCATATCCACTTCGAGAATATCCACCAGCACTTCGTCCGAAAAATCATATTCACCTTGGAAATTAACGTGACCATAGGCAAATGCCGCTGAGTTTGACAATGCTTTTTGAATCTCTTTCCTCTCTTCTGGACTTGCTTCGATTAGTTTTTGAGTTTGATACAAGTAATTGTAACATACAATAGAATTGATTAGCAACTGTTTGCTTCGTGCCATGACCAATAATTGAGGTTCTCATTACAATTGGACGAAAAGTAGCTGTTTCAACCTAAACAATTAGTTACTATTCCTCAGTTTTACTCATTTTAGAACGATAATTGTAAACCGTTCCGTAAGCAATCCCCAAAGTCTTTGATATTTTGT
>JANXML010000231.1 GCA_025354645.1 Arcicella sp.
TCCCATTGAAGGTCTGATTCATACAAATCACAGATGTGAGTGTATAATTTGATAAGTTTGAGAGATTTTTCCATAATTCTCAAACATTTTTATACCTCACTCTGTCTTTCTTTTAGAAAAATTTAACCCGTAATTCGCATATCTTATAACACGAGACAGTAAAATAAAGAAAATGAGAGATTTTGACCATCAACGAGCCAATCGAATCCATTGGATAAAACCCATTTTGGAAAATGTGAATGATTCGAGAATTTGGTATTTTGAAAAACTCAATGAAGACAATGTAATGTGTGAGTATTACTGGTATGAATCACGAAATTTTTTGGTTATTCTAAAACAGATTGAACCTGATGTTTTACTATTAACGTCATTTTATGTCGATAAAATAGAAAAATCAAAATATAGAAGATGGTATCAAGATTACAAAGGCATATAAAAAAAAACCTCACTTGTGAGTGAGGAACGCATCTTTAGGCAATGCGGTTGAGTGGACAAATGCCACGTGCCACGTCCTTCGTCCTTTGGGCGATGACAATACAAAGGTAATGGAATTTATTAGAATAATGCAAGTATAATGTTGTTTATTTTATGGTACTGCCGTTAAGAAAATAATATCAAAAATGGTACTAACATAATACATTTAATAAAACGCAACACATTTTATTATTAAAATAGCTCAATTATAATACCGAAATGACACAAAGTTTCACAGGTAAAACTTTTTACTATTAAAAAAAGTAACGGAATATTAAAACAAATATGAGCAAAAATAAGGCTATTTAGTGGAATAGTACAATTTTATGTCAAGTCCTTATTTCAAAATAATTCTTTAAAATAGCATTAAAAAAATCTTAAAAATTTAGTTCTAATAATAATGTCTAACTGCCACAAACAATTTATGGGCTATAACAAGAGCCTTGACATACCCCGAACCACTTTTGACCGCTTAAAGATTGCAAAAACAGGAGTTGAAAATCAACTCAAAAAGTATTTCAAAAAGATTGAGGGGTATAATATCAAGTGTTTTAAAGTACAAGGCTCTAAGAGTATTAACACGATGATTCGGAAACGGAACGATACAGTTGATATTGATTTCGGAGTTTATTTTCATCCTAAGCCAGTGCATAGTCCAGCAACCGTGATTAAAAAAGTTTACGAAGCTTTATATGAACTACGAACGAAGTATGCTCCAATTCGTAAAAGGAAATGTGTAAGAGTAGAATATAGAGCGGAATCAAAAATCCATATTGATGTACCTGTTTTTTATTTAGAAAAACTCAGTGGTGAACGTAATCCTCATATTGCAACACCTACTGGTTGGCTTCAAAGTGATACAACCGAATTTGAGCGATGGTATAAGGAAAAAAGAAAACGCAATGCTCAACTGACTCGCCTTATCCGATACCTAAAAGGTTGGGCATCACATCAAAAATGCGAGATGCCCAAAGGTGTAGCCATGACAGTATTGGCGGCTACCTATCAAGAAAAGAGTGTACGAGATGATGTGGCATTTTTAGAAACATTAAAGAACATTCGAGTGGCGTTGAAAGAAGAGTACGCTTGTAAAATACCAGCAAAGCCAGGGGATGATTTATTGCGAAAGGTAAACTCAATAAGTAAACAGAGAGACTTCTTTGAACGTATTGACGCAATTATTAAAGATGGAGAAGCAGCCATAAAGACCCCTAAAAAAACTCATGCTCTCAAATTATGGAGTAAGCATTTAGGAATTTTTTTCCCAATTGTCTATTAAAAAATTAACGAAGAATTAATTATTATTCTTGAAAAATATAGCACTAAAAATGAACCCCTCATTTAACGAAGACGACATCAGCCAAATACCTGCCTTGCTATTTTTGCAAGTCTTAGGTTATACTTATTTGAGTCCAGCCGAAGCCCTAAAACTTCGTGGTGGAAAGTCTTCAAATGTGCTTTTGGAGGAAGTATTGCGGGAGAAACTACAAAAAGATAACACCTTTAAATACAAAGAAAGAACCTACCAATTTTCTGAAACCAACATCAGTAATGCCATATTTGCTCTACAAGAATATCCATTACAAGAAGGATACATGGCATCTAATAAATATTTGTATGACCTTCTGACATTGGGCAAGAGTTTTGAAGAAACGATTCTCGGCGACCGCAAAAGTTATACCCTTCAATATATCGATTGGAAAAATCCACAAAATAATGTTTTTCATGTAACCGAAGAATTGAGCGTACAGCGTTCTAATCGCTCAGATACTTTTCGCCCTGATATTGTTTTATATGTAAACGGAATTCCTTTGGTAGTGATTGAATGCAAAAGCCCAAAGATTGACTGTCCTTTGCAACAGGCAATTTCACAACATCTTCGTAACCAAAATGACGATGGAATACGGGCATTGTATGTTTTCTCGCAAATGTGCATTGGTCTATCCGATAATGTGGCTCAGTATGCAACCACCGCCACCAAAGAAGAGTTTTGGGGAGCGTGGCGAGAACAACACTTGAATAGGAGGGGAGAAGATAATCATAAAAAAAATCTTCAAAGCCTTAAAAATGAGAGTATCAACAACCCTAATTATTGGACGAATCTGACCCGTAATTCAGAACGAAAAAAACAAGTCAATCCTTACCAAAAAGCCCTCGGTGAGCAATGGAATGTAACGAATCAGGATGAATTGTTATTTAATATTTGTCGTCCAGAGCGACTATTTGACCTCATTTTTAATTTCGTTATTTATGACAACAACGATAAAATAATAGCCCGTTACCAACAATACTTTGGGGTTAGGAAAACGCTTGAACGCTTAAAAATTACGAGTGATTCTCCCTTGGGAAATGGGCTAAAAGTACGGTCAGGAGGGGTAATTTGGCATACACAAGGTAGTGGGAAATCCTATACAATGGTGATGCTTGCACAACTGTTGGCGATGGAAAAGAGTATTCCAAACCCTAAAATTATCTTAGTAACGGATAGAGTAGAATTAGACGACCAAATTTATCAAACCTTCGATAAATGCGATAAAGAAGTAGTACAAGCTAAAACGGGAAATGATTTGGTGGATTATTTAGGGCAAAGTTCTGATGCTATTGTTACGACCATCATCAATAAATTTGATGCAGCCGTTAAAAAATTAGCCGAACCCGTCATTACACCCAATATTTTTGTTTTGGTGGATGAGGGACACCGAACCCAATACGGCACATTGAATGTAAAAATGAGAAGAGTGTTACCAACCGCCTGTTTCATTGCGTTCACGGGAACACCTTTGATGAAAAAAGAGAAAAATACTGCCGCAAAATTTGGGGGAATTATTGATAGTTATACCGTTGCTGATGCTGTTTTGGACGGTGCTGTTGTACCCCTTTTATTCGAGGGACGTTCACCCATTTTCAATGTAAATGAAAGACCCTTAGATAATTATTTCAATAAAATATCAGAACCGCTGAATGATTATCAACGAGCCGATTTAAAGAGAAAATTTAGTACCCAAAGTATGCTGAATGCAGGGGAACAAATTATCTATGCAAAGGCGATGGATATTGCGGAACATTACAGCAAACATATTCGTCCAGAAGGGTTTAAGGGGCAGTTGGTTTGTGATTCAAAATTAGAAGCGGTCAGATTTAAGAGATATTTAGACCAACATCACGCCAACATCAAATCAGAAGTATTGTTTTCACCGCCTGACGATAGAGAAGGTAGCGAAGATGCGTATGGAACGGTGAAAGATGAAGTAATTGCGTATTGGAAAAAATTACAAGATAAATACGGTACATCTCCCAAAAAGTATGATGATGATTTGCGTAGAGCCTTCAAATCAGGAGATTTAGAAATAATCATTGTGGTTGATAAATTACTAACGGGTTTCGATAATCCGAGAAATAAAGTAATGTATTTATGTCGGAAATTGAAAGAACACACTTTGTTTCAAGCTATTACGAGAGTAAACCGAAAATGTGCGGGTAAAGATTTTGGGTTAATTATAGACTATAACGGAGTAATTGAAGAACTCGACCGCACCCTTCGACTTTATACCACTTATGAAGATTATGATAACCTTGATTTAGTGAGTACCATTACAGATGTTAGAGAACAAATAGAACAATTACCACAGGCTCATTCTATTGTTTGGGACGTTTTCAAGGGAATCCAAAATCGTCAAGACACCACCGCTTTTCAGAAAGTCTTAGAAGATGATGCGGTGAGGACTATTTTTTATGAACGATTAAGTCGCTTTGGAAAGTTATTGAAATTAGCCCTATCAAATTACGAATTCACTACACAAACACCCGAAACTGAACAGGAACAATATAAAAATGATTTGCGGTTATTCTTAGATATTCGTAAAAGTGCTATTGGTATTCATGATGAACAAGTAGAATGGGCTGATTTTCAGAAATTTGAAAAGCAAGTTCAGAATTTGATTGATACCCATGTGAGTGCTGACGATGTGCAAACCATCACGCCCCAAGTAAATATTTTTGATAAACAAGCCTTTGAAGAAGCTCTATTAAATCTCGGCAGTGATTCATCCAAAGCTCACGCAATTGCCGCAAAAGTGAGCAAAACTGCCACCGAAAAAATGGATGAAGACCCCGTTTTTTATAAGCGATTTTCGCAAATGATAAAAGATACCTTAGAGGATTATCATTTACAAAGAATAAACGAAACGGAATTTTTGAAGCGAGTAAACGAAATAAAAGATTCAGTATTGAATCGCCGAGCGGACGATGTACCAGACGTTCTTCAAAATAAAGATACTGCCCAAGCAATTTTTAGAGTTTTTGCAGAAACAAACAAATTCAAAGAAGAAACGGCAACCTTAGCCATTGAGATTGAAGATATTATTCAAAAAATAGTCTTTATAAGAAGCATTCCAATAATTGATTGGCAAAATAAAAGTGACGTGGTAGGCAAATTGCGGACCGAATTAGATGATTTATTATGGGATTTTAAGGAAAATTTTGAATTAGATTGGAATATTAGTGTGTTGGATGATTTAATAGAGAAGTTAATAAACATAGCCAAAGTACGATTTAATGGAAAAGTATAAAGTAAAATTTGGCTCAAAAGATGTTGTTTTTTCAGTGGAATATCGAAACCGAAAAAGTTTAGGTATAACGGTATTTCCTGATGGGGCTATAAAAGTTGTTTCTCCTATTGATACGCCAATAGAACAAATAAATCAAAAAGTTTATCGTAGAGCAGCATGGATTATAAAACAGTTGGATATTTTTCAACAGTTTCAGCCAAAAGCGATGCCAAGAAAGTACATTTCGGGCGAAACACATTATTATTTAGGAAGACAATACCGATTAAAAATAATAGAATCAACGTCAAAAGGAATAAATTTTAAAGGGGGATATATTGAAATAAACACTCTTGATAAAACCGATAAAGTAGCCATAGAAAAAGAACTTAAAAATTGGTATCGAATAAAAGCCCAGGAGAAATTTAAACCTATTTTTAAGAAGTGCTTGAAAAAAATACCCATAAATAATGAGAGAAAAGAAGCATTAAATTTTGAGCAAGCTACTTTCCGTATCGTAAATATGCCGAAACGTTGGGGTAGTTGCACATCAGCAGGGAATATATTACTCAATCCACAACTCATAAAAACTTCAAAGGCTTGTATCGAATATGTAATTTTACATGAACTATGCCATTTGATAGTACCTTACCACAATGCGGCATTTTATGAATTACAAACTCGATTGATACCAGACTGGAAAGAATTAAAAAAGAAATTAGATTTATCGGTGTGGGTGTAGGGGGCAATTATTGGGTGTCAAAATTGTTATTTAACATAAGGTAAATTATACAACGTTCCATATTCTACTGAAAGCACTTGACACATAAACGATAAGTGTATGAATATCAAGGAGTTGAGAAGAAATAAAAAAAATCGTAACTTGGTACTTTATCTCCGAAAAGTAGTCGAAAGTTACCGTGCTGGATTCGTTTCCTCGAAGGAATTAAAGACGGATTTGCACTTGGATTTCAAACGTGTTCGACAGCTTAACCGCTGGTATTTTAAACATCGAATTATTCCGTATTTAAAACCAAAAAAACGAAAGCAAATGAAGCCAGAAACCAACAAAGTCAAGGACTTAGAAGCCAAAATAAAATGGCTCGAACATGAGAATGAAATGCTCAGGATGAAATCCATCGCCTGGGAAACTTTGGTGGATGTTGCCGAAGAAACATTGGATATTTCTATCAAAAAAAAGTTCGCACCCAAGCTGTTGAGAAGTTAAGCTGTCGCTATCCTTTGTTGGGTATGGGTTTAATGTGTTCATGGTTTGGGTTTTCCCGTCAGGCTTGGTATGCGGCTATCAAGCAAATGGAGAAGAATTTGTTTGAATTTGACTTGGTTATTGTCGAAATCAAACGGATTCGTAAGCGTATTCCTGGGATTGGTTCTGGGAAGTTATATGAGCTAATAAAACCGTTCTTTTTTTCCCATCAGTTAAAAATTGGTCGTGATAAACTGCACCAGTTGATGAAAAAAGAGGGTTTATTGGTCAAAAGGAAGCATTATAAGATGGTAACTACTCAGTCAGATCATTCTTTCAAAAAGTACCCAAACAAGGTGAAAGATTTTATTCCAACGGGGAGTGAGCAGCTCTGGGTGAGTGATATGACGTACATTCAAGTGGGCAAAGGTTTTGTGTATTTATCGTTGATTATGGATGCCTTTTCTCGGAAGATTGTTGGCTGGGCTTTGCAACCCACTTTGGAAGCAAAAGGTCCTGTGGGGGCTTTAAAAATGGCTTTGCAAACTCGTAAAAAGAAGACGGAATTGATTCACCATTCTGACCGAGGTGTTCAATATTGTTCGTGGGCTTACGTGGATTTAATTCAAAAAGCGGGTATCAAAATGAGTATGTGTTCTTCGGCAGAACCCAATGAAAATTCGATGGCTGAAAGACTCAATCGAACCCTAAAAGAAGAGTTCAATTTGGGCAATGGTTTTGTGTCGGAAGAAGCAGCTTTAAAGGCAATTCCACAGGTGATTGAGACCTACAATAATTATCGTCCTCATGCCTCGCTTGACTTCAAAACACCTACCCAATGTCATAATGCTGGGCGTGTTGAAAAATTAAGATGGTATCCTTATAAAAAAATAAGGTTTTCAAATGTGGTGAAAAAACAACCTGAAAAGGCTTAATGGGGGCTGTCAAGCTATTTTAGTAGCATACG
>JANXML010000245.1 GCA_025354645.1 Arcicella sp.
AATTTCAGAACTCATTTAAAGAGATTATGTCGTAAAACCATCTGTTTTTCTAAAAAAGATGATATGCACTTTGGATTTATAAAGGCTTACATATGGCTTAAAAACGCTACATAGCAACAGCATACATTCTGAAACACTACCTAATAATCTTCTACCAATCCCCTAAACTCTTGCTCTGTTGTATCGTCATTTATTCCTCTTACACTTGCAAATTCTACAAACTCGATTGGTTCAAAAATAATTCCTTCGTTTCGTAGTCTCAAACTACTTTCCACTTTGAAAATATCTTCAAACAACTTTTCTTTTTGCACTATTTTTTCTTTCTCAAATAATGGAAACATAAAGTAATCAGCAAGATACGTTTGAAAATCATTTTGTGTCATATCCTTAACATAAATCCCTCTTTTATTGAGATATTGGCAAATGTCGTGAATGTCAGGTATAGGCGTACCCGTGGTTTTTGATTGAAAGTATTTAGTAGGGATTTTACACTTTTTGCCGTCTATCGTAAACGGTACATCTTCAAAGTTTAAATACCACACTTTCACATACTCTTCAAAGTTTTCTTGGTTACTGGCATCGTGAAACCATGCAAAATGTCTCATAACCATTCGCCTATCATAAAACTCTGAATCATACATAGTATCGTCTGTATCAGGTTTTATTAAAATTAAAACCTCAAAATCTATCTCATAATTTGATTCTGTATTATCTTGCATAGCATTTTAGTTACGCCCTAAATCTCGCTTTGGTACGTGGAGGTTTAGGGCTTTTTTGTGGAATAATTTTACACTCCCATAGGTATCAAGAAACTAAGCGGAATGTTTAACCCTTCGCTCAATCGTCTAATCATCAATACACTAAGTTCTTGTTTACGATTCATTATCTTAGATACCTTCGTTTTGTCTCCAATAAAAGGAATTAAATCAACTTGTTTCAAATTGTCTTGTTCCATCTTGTATGCCAAGTATGCTATGGGGTCGCTGGGGTGCATAGGCACGTGTATTGCTTCGTATGCTTCTATCAAAGTAATAAGCATTTCCAACTCTTGCCCCTCCTCACTATCTTTTGAGGGTTTTGTTTTCATCAACGCACGAACCTTGTTCAATGCCATTTGATGATATTTTTTATCTTTAATATTATCCATCATATTCAACTGTTTTAACGTCTATTTTGTCATACTCTTTGTGTGTACCTACCCAAATGATAAAAACCATTTGAAACTCATAATCTATTTCAGTAACCAATCTGTAATCGTTCCCTTTGATATTGAAAACTACTCTATCATTTGCTACTATGCTGGCATTGCCATAAGTCTGTTTTACATCGTTTGGCGTATTCCATTCTACTTGTTTGACGGTGTTGTACCAATCCAACAAAGGAAACTCCGCTGGGGAGTGCTGTAACCAAAAATCTCTAATTGTACCCTTTGCAATTATTCTCATATTTTAATCCGTTATCATGTTGCGAATATAGCAACTATTTAAAGCATATCCAAGAAAGTATCTTCGGTTTCTTTTTCAAAACTGCCTAAATAATTTTCGGTTGTGGAAATTTGGGCGTGTCCTAATTTCTGGCTAATCATCATCAACGGTGCATTACTTCTCATTAACTTAGTAGCGAAGCTGTGGCGTGCTTCGTAGGTGTTTAGCTTTTCATTTATGCCTAACCTTTCCCCTATCCGATTCATCCAAACGTTATTTACTTTGATAACTTGGTGAATGGTTGCCTTTTGTCTTTCGGGTGTATCTTTGAGATTGAGGAACGGAAAAACCAATTCATTATCTTTCTTTCGTTTAGTTGCTTGGCGTTCCAATACGCCCCTCATAGTCTCATTGATTCTTACATGGATAGTTGTCTCTTCACTTGATTTGCCTTTGGTTTTGTTGCGTTCAAAGTAAATGCCTGTTTCTCGGATATTTCCCCATGTCAAACGAAGCATATCCTCAAAGTTCATTCCGTTACCAAAATAAGAGAATAACCATAAATCGTGGCTTCGTTGTTCAGTCGAAAATGGTTCGGGTTGGTAGTTCTTGATACTCTCTAATTGAGCGTTTGATAATGCCTTTTTGATGTTACGACCTTTGGGAATAGTAAAGCCGTCTCGACCAAAAGGATAAAGTGATTTATCAATAAGGTTTTGAGATATTGCTTCGTTAAATGCTACTCGCAAAGTCCGTGAATAAATGCCTACTGTTGTAATAGTTGCACCCGTGGGCGTGCCGTTTTTTTTCTGTGATGCTTTGCCCTCAACCAATAGCCAATCCTGCCACTCTTCCAAAAAGTCGCTGGTAAGGTTATGAAATTCCAAGATATAAGGTTTATTCTTTTTGTAGTCTGTCAATTTTTTAGGGTACTCTTCTTTGAGATATTGGACAAAACGCCCCAACGACTTACCCACCAATCCAAACACAATACCATGCGAAATTTGCCCCTTTGCTTTGAGGGTAGTACATTTGTTTTCCAAGAATGAGATAACATCATGTTTGATAATCTCTTTCTCAATATCGTAATTATCAAATAAATTTTTGAAAGTGTCAAACTTAAAATTTACACCCAAATTCTCAATAATGTTTTCAGCACGAAGTACAAATCCGTCGATTTTAATATTTTCATTTTTACCTTTTTTAGCAAAGAGGAGGTTATGAAAATTGACAATATCTAAACCTTTCGCCCGTCCATCTAATTTTGGGTGTTTGATTTTATCGTAATCTGCTGGGGATATTTTAATTTTTGTTGAGTAGTCCCTTTGCACTCTATTATGCGTAATTCTCAATTTGATAATACCATTTCCATCAATAGAGTTTCGGGTGTCCAGAAAGTAATTTAACGTTGCCATGTGATTGCTTTAAATAATTGTACTATACTAAGTTGTAAAATCTACTCTCATTACAACTCTCATTACAAATATACAAGATTAACACTAAACGACAATAAACAGATATAAAGTATTTTTAGTTAAGTATCTGAAATTCAATAATTTATAGAAATAGTAATAAGTAGAGGTAAATGAAAATAGGGGGCTGGCTATGACTCATAATCAGTAGGTGCTTGGTTCGATTCCAAGTGGGCCCACCAATTTAAAAGCCTTATAATCCAAAGATTATGAGGCTTTTTTATTTTTTTATGGCAAATAATTACTTTTCTTTTAAACAATTTACTATTCATCAAGACCAAACAGCGATGAAAGTTACGACCGATGCCTGTATTTTGGGAGCATATACAGACGTTAGTAAAGCGAAAACCATTTTGGATATTGGCACAGGAACGGGTCTGCTTTCTTTAATGTTATCTCAAAAAAATAATTCAAAAATTGATGCTGTCGAAATAGATAAAAGTGCTTATAATCAAGCGGTTACAAACATAAATGAAAGTATTTACAAAGATAGAATTTCGGTTTATAATAATTCTATTCAGGAATTTTCAACTAATATTCTTTACGATTTAATTATTAGTAATCCACCGTTTTTTCAGAATCATTTAAAGTCCAAAAATTTTTCTCGTAATAATTCCCTCCATACCGACACGCTCACTTTTGAAGATTTGATAGAGATTATGACAAGATTACTTTCTTTTAATGGCATATTTGTTGTCTTACTCCCTTCGTATGAAAGTTCAATTTTTGAGCAATTAGCCACTTTAGAGAAATTTTATCTTCAAAAAAAACTCACAATTAGGCATCGAAAAGGAAGTAAAATATTAAGAATTATTACGACCTTTGGAAGAATAAAAGAAGAAATTATTAACGAAGAATTAATTATCAAAAATCCTGACGAAAGTTATACTACTGATTTTCAGATGCTTTTGAAGGATTATTACTTGATATTTTAAATATGCTAATGTTAGATATATCCGTAATCGTACCACTTTATAATGAAGAAGAATCATTACCCGAACTTTCTGGCTGGATTGAACGGGTAATGAATGAAAATAATTTCACCTACGAAGTCATTTTTGTCAATGACGGAAGTCGAGATAATTCATGGAAAGTGGTTAAAAGCCTTTCTGAGAAAAATTCAAATATCAGGGGAATATCATTTAGTAGAAATTATGGTAAATCAGCCGCCCTTCATGTGGGTTTTAAAGAGGCAAATGGCAAGGTAGTTATCACGATGGATGCCGACTTGCAAGACAGTCCCGACGAAATTCCTGCGTTGTATAAAATGATTATTCAGGATGATTATGACTTGGTTTCAGGATGGAAACAAAAACGTTTTGACCCCATCACAAAGACCATTCCGACTAAACTCTATAACGCAGCAACTCGTTCAATGTCAGGTGTTTATCTTCATGATTTCAACTGTGGATTGAAGGCTTACAAAAACGAAGTTATTAAAACTATTACGCTCTACGGAGAAATGCACCGCTATATTCCCGTGATGGCAAAATGGAATGGTTTTGATAAAATCGGGGAGAAAGTAGTACAGCACCAAGCCAGAAAATACGGAACTACTAAATTTGGAATTGAGCGATTTTTATACGGATTTTTAGATTTGTTGTCTATTACTTTTGTCCAAAAATTTGGGAAACGTCCAATGCATCTTTTTGGTGGTTTTGGGATATTATCTTTCTTTATCGGTACGATGATTACCTTCTATTTAATTGGTGAAAAAGTGTATGCAATTGCCAAACATTTGAAGTTTAGAAACGTAACCGATAATCCACTTTTCTTCCTGGCATTGGTCGCAATTATAATCGGTGTCCAGCTTTTTGTGGCTGGATTTATTGGAGAATTAATGACTCGTAATTCGGAGAAAGTGACAGATTATCAGATTCGAGAAACTATATAACATTAATTAAATGAGTGATTTAGCTTGGCTTGGAAGAACCACACTATTAATCGGAGCAGAACGTCTCCAAAAATTACAAAATGCTCATGTTCTCATTGTAGGATTGGGTGGCGTGGGTTCATTTGCGGCAGAATTCATTGCTCGTGCAGGTGTAGGAATGATGACGATTGTGGATGGTGATGTCGTAGATCCATCCAATAGAAATCGCCAATTACCCGCTCTTTCCACAACGCACGGACAACCCAAAGCTGATTTGATGGCAGAACGTTTATTGGCAATTAATCCAGATTTAAAACTTACTTCAATTCGTGAATTCTTGTCCCCAGATGCCTCAGAAGCAATTTTGAGTAATATAAAATTTGATTATGTTATGGATTGCATTGATTCCATAACACCTAAGTTGACTCTCTTAACAACAGCTTATCGTAAAGATCTCCCAATAGTTTCTTCGATGGGTGCAGGTGGAAAAATCGATCCAACCAAAATAAAAACGGCAGATTTATTTGATACTCGAGAGTGTTATTTAGCATCATTGGTTAGAAAACGTTTACGCAAAATCGGAATTACAACGGGTATAAAAGCCGTATATTCAACAGAAAAAATGATAGAAGAATCATTGATGTTGACCGACGGAGCAAACTACAAAAAATCTGCTTATGGCACAATATCATATATGCCAGCCGCTTTTGGAGGCGTGTGTGCATCAGTCGTTTTGAGGGATTTATTGGGGTATCCAGTGGAGATGGAAAAGAAATTAAAGGCATTAGCCGCCAGAGAAAAGAAACAGAAAGAGATTGAAGCGAAGCGGAAATAGTTATTTGTTACTGGTTAATAGGAATTAGAAAAATTTATCAAAACTAAAAAGCTCAATCATTTTTGTGATTGAGCTTTTTAGTTTTTTACTAATAATCAGTAACAAATAACTGATAACTAACTACTAAGCCAAAGGTGGAATTCTCAACATTTGTCCTGGGTAAATTTTATCAGGGTGTGATAACATTGGCTTGTTAGCTTCAAAAATTACTGGGTATTTCATCATATCACCGTAGTATTCTTTGGCAATTTTCGATAAAGTATCACCCGAAACCACTTCGTGATATTTTGCTTCTTCGGCTGGTTCAGCAACGTCCAATTGGTTATCAACCACTTTTACACCCTCAACATTGCCAACCGCCAATGCCAATTTCTCGGCATCTTCTTGTTTGGCAACTTCACCTTCCAAAATCACGGTATCACCCGCAGTTTTGACGGTTAATGAGTTGTAAGCCAAGCCCAAACTCTTCACGTGAGCCAACAAAGCACTCGCTCTCAATGGTTCAACGGTTGCTGCGGTTGCAGGATCAACTTCTTTGTGTCCTCCGAAGATTTTTTCTCCGACACCCTTAAAAAATGACATTAAGCCCATAATTGTAAGACGGTTTTGTTTAATTGTTTGTAAATAAATTGAGAGAGTATTGAAACTGAATCTTTACCCAAAATCAAAAGTATATTTTTTTAATACCTTCACAAAATTTAAGACACTATTTTTTTATCTACGTCACTCAAATTTTGTATAATTACCTTCAAAATTTGATTTAAAATGTCATTTTGTTTCCTCTTCAAGGAGCAATTCTTGTAATTTCTTAGTAATAATTCCCACTGCACCACCGCTAAACATTTGATTATCAGTATTAGTAATGGCAATGATTCGTTTAGTACTGCCCGTCGTGAAAACCTCATCCGCCCCAAAATATTCTTGAACAGAAACATCTCTTTCTTCTACTTCAAAATGATTTTTAGCAAAACTCAAAATATGCTTTCTCGTTACGCCAAACAAAGCACCATCCAAAGGCGTAATGATTTTTTCATTTTTCACGATAAAAATATTACTCCGTGATGATTCCGATATTTTTCCATCTTTGTGGTAAAGTATGTCATCAGCACCCACCGATTTCATTTGTTGTAAGGCTCTGATAGGAACGATATAATTCAAGGTTTTTATTTCAGGAATTTCCCTTCTGTATTCCATCGACATTAATTTTAAGCCAATATCAGCGGGTTTAAATTCAAAAGGTTTTCCCATCACGATTAAATTTGATTTGGGCGAAGGCGTGTAGCCATCTTCCGAATATCCTCCCGTCATAATCATCTTCACACCCAAGAGTTTGTACGGATTCAAGCGGATGATTTCGTGTATAATTTCTCGCAATTTATCCCTTGATTCAGGAATTGGCAAACCCATCAAGTTGGCAGAATTATGAAACCTATCCAAATGGTCTTCAATAAAAACGGGTTGCCCATCAATGGCACGGAAGAAGTCAAAAATGCCATAGCCCCGCAATAAACCAAGGTCAGAAACGTGGAGTTGGGTTTTTTCGGTGGGGAGGATTTCTCCGTTTAAATAGATCATGAGTTTTTTTTATATTTCTAATAACCGAACCTTCGTCTCAAAACTTCCCTTCGCACTCCCACGATAGGTTCCATACACGGGCGTGACTGCCTCAGAAATTGCCGATGCTCCCAATGGAATATGTTTCCCAGAAACTAATTGATTTTGCGTAGGGTCAAATCCACGCCAACCTCCTCCTGGTAGATACACTTCCACCCAAGCGTGTAGATATTGTTCTTGTTCGGGGTCGCCGTAATGATAACCACTCACAAAACGGGCGGCAATTCCCATCACTCGGCACATTGCCATAAATAAAACCGAATAGTCACGGCACGAACCTTTTTTACTCAAAAGCGTAGTCTCGGGTGAATTGGGTTGTCCGTCTTCTCGAACTTCGTACTGAAAAGTGTTAATAAATTTATTGAGTTCCGTTAAAAACGAAGTCGTATTCCAATTAACATTTCCAGCAATTTGTCGGGCAGTTTGGTCTATAAGTGTGGTTACTTCCCTTTTTACCAAATAATGAGATAAAGTTTGTTGTAATTGTTCGCTATAAATTATTGGTAATTGACTGTTCTGAAAAGGATGATAAACAAATGAAAGTGGATTAAATTCTGTGGTTTCAACAACGGAAGTAGCCTTGATATGCAGTTGAGTAGTAGGCTTACTAAAAAACAAAATTTGTTGGGTATTATCAGTCGCATCAAGGTTTTTAGCTACAATATCAGGTTGTGGAATAACGTCGAGTTGATAAGATTGTAAGGTCAAGAGTGAACTCTTTTTTGCTTGCAAATACAAATAATGTGGTTCTAAATAAACCGCATCAGTATATTCATAAAGAAGTTCATGTTCAATTTTTATCGTCATTTTTTATTAGGATTTAGATGTTAGGATTTGGGGGTTAAAATTTGACAATTATTTTTCATTTTGAGAAATTCAACGTCCAAGTTTTATCATTTAATTCTAAACCCCTAACACATCACTAACCCATTCACCTTGCAAACTATCCACCGAAATCTGCATCAAATCATTCCATTGTTTAGATACACTTTCCATCTGTTGCTTTTCCAAACGGTGTTCAATGAGTTTAAAACTGTCTTTGTGATATACCACAATGTCAATCGGATAATCAACATCGCTGGCACTCACTTGCGTGGCATCAAACGATAAAAATCCCAATTTCAGAGCCTCCTCAATGGAAGTTTCATACGATAATGTCCTGTTTAACAAGGGTTTACCATAATTTGAATTACCAATAATTTGATATTTTAATCCTTCGTTTATCTCAATCCAATTACCTTCTGGAAAAACCAAAAACAGCCGATGTTCATCGTCTTTTTCCATTTGTCCACCCACGATTGAGTGCAAATTGAACTTATAGCCTTCCTCTTTTAAACTGGCTTTATCCTCATCGGCAACCTTCCGAATCATCTCGGCAAACGCATTCACGGCTTCAAACATATAATCGAATTTGAAGCCTTTTTCCTTCGTCATTTGGTTGAAATAAATAATGGATTTATCTCTAATTGACCGCAAACCCGCCGTCATAATGAACAACGTATGATTGCCAATTTGATGGGTCGAAATCTTCTTATTTGAATAAACTTCCGTGCCAGCCGTAATTCTGTTATCGGCAATGGCAACGAGACCATTTTTAACTTTAATTCCTAAGCAATATGTCATTATATTTTCTGTGGTTAATATTTTTTGAAGTAATAATTTTAATCGTAATGTCCTTTAAGTGAGTGTATTACAATCAAATCTTCGAGAACTTCGTAAATAATTCTGTTTGCTTTGTCAGTCCTTCTTGACCATTTTCCGCTTAGCTGATATTTTAGTGGTTCTGGCTTTCCAATTCCTTTGAATGGATCTAATTCAATTGAATCTACGAGCTCAGAAATCCGAATTTAAACTTTATCATTACGTTTCTTCTTCCAATAGATGATGTCATCAATTGCTTTGTCGGTGTAAACTATTTCCATAAATCTGCTGTGGCTATTTTCTTATATCTGCCTGCCTTAAAGTCTTCCGTACTTTTTTCAATTTTGGCTACAAATTCTGGATTATAAGGTTTTTCAATTTCTTTATTTTTTATATTAACAAAATCAAATTGTTTAATCAATTCCAAAAAAAAGTTTATTCTTTCTTCCTTTATATCAAGTGTTAATTCCATGATTATCAATTGTTTAATGCGTATTTTCTAAATTAATTTTATACTATTTATTAATTATCCCACAAATTTAACCACTCCTCACTGATTCACCACCACATTTTGTGATTGTTCTTGAAGAACGGGTTTTAAATCGAAATAAGTTTTAAAAATTGCTGCCCCTACCCCATTATTTTTCTGTTGAAATTCGTCCAAATATTGATGTAAACCCAACTCAAAAATTTCTTTTACTTCCGAAAATTCAACTTCCGAACGCAATTTACTCAGTGCTTTTTCTGCGGAATTTGAATAGGAATTAGTAATTGCCGTTCCAGAAATTTCATACAATGATAATTCTGCCTGACGAATACAATACATCACCGAACGTGGAAATTTTTTATCTAATAACAAAAAATCCGTTATGGCGGTTGAATTCACAATTTGATATTGCTGTCGGAACATATTGTAGGCACTCACAGATTTCAAAACCGCCGACCAAAGCAGCAAATCCAAAGGCGAACCCACGGCATCAACTTCTGGCAAAAGCGTAAAATATTTTACATCCAAAAATCTTGTCGTCTTATCTGCCCGTTCCAAAAGCCTTCCTAAACGTCCAAAATGCCATGCTTCACCACGAGTAATCGTTGAATCCACAATACCATAAAATAATTGACTTCCTGTTTTTATATTATCTAAAAAACCTTGATAACGAGCTATTTCCCACGATTTACTATCGTTATCTGCCTCTTTAACCGTCCAATAAATCTGATTGACATACTCCCACATTTCCCGAGAAATACTCTCACGTATAGTACGAGCGTTCTCACGGGCTTCATACAAACACGTCAAAATTGAGTTAGGATTTCGATTATCAAACGTCATGAAATACAGCACATTCTCACGGGTGGGAGCGTCATAACATTTCTCGAAAATGAAATTATCTGCTGTGGCAACAATGAGGGGTTTCCATTGCTCAGGAACGTTTGGGGGTAAATCTAAGGCAAGATTAAAGTTTACCGAAATAAAACGGGCATAATTATCGGCACGTTCAATATACCGATTCATCCAATAAATGGAATTGGCAACTCGACTTAGCATGTAGGTTTAGTTTTTTAGAATGCTTGATTATATTTCATAAATTTAACTTAAAATTCTATTGATTTGACGTAAGGCGTAATTTTTGTTTATAACAAGATATTATTACTATACATTTTGTTAATTTTACTTTAAATAAACATATTTTTTCTTCTGACATTTGCAATTAATAGGAAATTATTTACTTACTTGCAACGTAATATATTTGGTATTGTTCAAGTAAAAAGCTATCCCATTAACCTTTTCTAAAAATAGTGCGAGTATAAAAAATGCCCCTCCAAGTGCTTGGAGAGGCATTTTTTGTGTCAGTTAAGAATTTTACTTCATTAATCTCACCAACAAAATTTCAATCGCTAAAAATACCAAAGCGGCAATCAAAAAATACTTCCATAGTGCCACGCCAAAGTTTTGATCTTTGAAAGTTTTTACGAAATTAGCATCATCTATTTTATCAAAAACTTGTACATTTTTATTACTACTAAAAATGCTCTTTAATTCATCGGCACTGTAAAAATCCATCATCGATTCCTTATTATCGTGATTGAAAGCAACCAATCTTTCTACTTTATTATTCAAAACCAATTCGTAATATCCCGATTCAATCGACTGATTATCAGCTAATTGATTAGCTTTTGGCAGTTCAATCGTCAATTGTTTTCCGTTAAGATTTTGTACGGGTATAATCTCTAATTTTCCTTTTCGTAATTTGAAACTTGCCGTTTTTGGAATGTCATTTACTTCAACCGTAAACGTATTTTGTTCAAACGAATATGCCGTCGGTTCTTGGCGAACACTCAACGCCGCAACTTTGTACATGATGGGTACGAAAAGAGCGTTGCGAGCAAAATCTCCGAAAGTGGCGTCCAATGGTGAGGCGGTTAAATAAACCTTTCCTTTCCCTGCATTTGAGACCGTCAAAAAGGGTTGATTATTTCTGAAACTTAGCAACTTATCGCCCATTGCTTGCCAAGACAAAACTCCGCCTTGGTTGGGCATTTGTAATAATTCTTTTTGCGTAGAATTATCAAAAATATCAATGAAAAAAGGGGAAGTTTTTACGGGTTCAGCCAGAGGTGTAAAATCAGCTTGGGTAATTACTTTTGATTGAATTCCTCGGATATTAAAGATACCCAAAAAACTATTATAACTCTGAATATCAGGTGTTTGTGAAGGAATTACAAACAAACTTCCTCCCGAACGAACAAAATCCTGTAATGCCGTTTTGATACTCCCATCTAAGTTCTGTACGCCTTCCAAAACCACCAAATTTGACGTTTTGAATTGTCCAATATCCACATTAGATGCCGAGAAACTTTTGAACGCAAAAACACTATCATTCGCAAAAACCGTGGGAACGTATCGTCCCGTGGAAGCCTGTCCAAAAAGGTGCAAAACCTTGATGGTTGGAGCGGCATTTAACACAAAATAATAGTCATTATCAAACGTAATGGGCGTATCATCAAACGAAATTCTCGCTTTTTTGAAGCCTTTATTTTTTACGGTAAATGAAAAATTAGCAACTGTTGAAGACTTCGCTCGGATGCTGGCGATGGTAGAAGAAACTTGGGTTTCGTCAATAAATAGTTTTACTTGCAGATTCTCCACGGCTCGTTCGCCCGTATTGAATAACCTGATAGTCAATTGATTAGCTGACATTTCACGCACGAAAGGCGTAGCCATCCACACCGAATCCACGAATACGTTTTGTAATGCTTTCGCCTGCACTGGAACCACAAAAAGTCTGGAAGTAGTGTCTAATTTGAGTTTGGATAAATCACCCGAAGTAGATTTCTGAAAATCGGAAAACCATAAATATTGATTTCCTCCTTGCGAATTATGCTTAGAAGCCAAACTCGCCTGACGTTTCAAAACATTATCAAACGTGCGGGGCGTGTGCGTAAACTTGATGGTTGTTGTGCGATCTTTGATGGTTTGGGTATTGCTAACGCTGTGTTCATCCGAAGAAAAATCGTTGGTAACTAACTGTAATTGAGAACCTTGCGGAAAGGCAGTTAATAATTCTTCGACTTTTCCTATGGCTTTATCTAAATACGTTTTTTTGTCTAATTCATTTTGCATTGAAAGCGAATTATCAATATACATACTCGCCACGCCGCCCGCTTTCACGCCCTTCCCCGATTTGGAAGGCAAAAAAGGTTGAGCAAAAGCCAAGACCAAAGCGGCAATAAACGCCATACGAGCCGCCATAATCAACAAATGTTTGAGTCGGCGAAAAGAAGACGTAGTGGTGTTGACAGCTTTCAGAAAAGCGACATTGGTGAACAACACTTTTTTAGTTCTTCGGAAGTTGAACAGGTGAATTATCACGGGGATTGACAAAGCCAAAAGCCCCCAAAGAAAGGTTGAAAATAGGAATTGCATATATTTTATAACAAAATTGAGGACTACTTTAATTCATAAGGATTGATACAAGTCAGTCCAGCAATATCCTCAAAGTCTTTCGTATTTCGACTAATCAACGTTAAGTTATTCGCCAAAGCCGTGGCGGCTATTATAGCATCTCCAAGTTTTAACTTACGATAAGTTCTACGTAAATCAATAGTTTTATCAGCAATTAAATCGTCTATGTAATACATTTTCCCAATACTCAAAAAGTCTTTCAGCTTCTGAATTTCAGACTCATCTCCATTAAAACCCAATGTTTCAATTTTTACAACGATTGAGGTATTCAAATCTTCATCAACTATTCTATCCATTGCTAAGACCGAAACATGAGGAAGTTTATCGCCAACATAATCAATAACTGCATTTGTATCTAAGATATATCTCTGTCCCATTCTGTTCTGGCTTTTGTAGCATATTGTAATAATTGTTCAGCTGTGTTTTTGGAAATTGCTCCTCTAAAATCTGACGGTTTTTTCTTCTTTTTCTCATAATCTCTGAAAACCTCATTTGCTTCTGTTAATTTTTTCCATTCATCAATGGGAATTTGAACGGCAGTTTGTCGTCCTTGTTCATCTGAAAGATATTGTATGTCCATAGCTATAATAGATTTGTGTTCTTTTGTAAAAATAATCATATCATTATATAAAACTACAAAAAAGCCTTGATTGATTTACTTTCTTTCAAATTCTATTCCAAATCTTACTTTCGAGAGATATTGTTTTATCCGTATTAAGCAATTATCAAAAGTATTTTTGTAATTTTAAAATATCATCTTATTGTAAGAATTATGGGATTAGCACTCGAAGAACAAAAATATTTTACCGTTCAAGAATACCTTGATTATGAGGAACATAGCGAGTTTCGTCATGAATATTATCAAGGCGAACTTTTTGCAATGGCGGGTACATCTGCCACACACAACGAATTAGTACAAGAGATAACGTTTGCTCTCAAAAAACATTTCCGTCCAAAGGGATGTAAAGTTTTTTCTGAGAACCTAAAATTGGAGGTAATTAGAAATGAATATTATCCTTATCCTGATGTGATGCTAACTTGTCATAATGTTGATTTGTCTGCCAAGTACATCATTAAGTTTCCAAGTTTAATTATTGAAGTACTTTCAAAATCAACGGAGTCAAAAGATAGGGGTTGGAAATTTGCGAGATATAAGAAAATCCCAACGCTTAAATATTACGTATTAGTCTCACAGACAAGCGTTTACGTGGAAGTTTTTACACGAATTGAAGGAATTGACATCTGGAAATATCAGAGTTATGACACCATGGAAGCGATAGTAGATTTTGAGGAAATAGATTTTAAATTACCCCTTGCGGAAATGTATCAAAATATCACATTGGAAGAAGAAGAAATAGAAATTCCCTCAGCAGAAGAATAATTCGCTGAGGGAATTTTTAGTATGATTACTGAAAATCTACTTCTTTTTCTTCAAAGGATTCGATGGCATTGCCACAGGCAATTTTGCCGTGTAATCAGCAATTCCTTTTTCTACTGCACTTTTCATGCCTGCAAAACCAGGGTCTGAACCACCTAATGAAAGTGCTTTTTGAGCCAAAGGCAACGCCTCAGCAAAATTTCCTAACTTACTCAATATCTGTGCCTTAGACCATACATTTCTAAATGTTTCAGCTCCTGCAAGTGAAGTATTTACTAATTTTAAGGCTTGATCTAATTTACCTTTTCCTAACAAATAATCCGCCGCATTTCGCATCATACCAGCGTTATCGTTTGATGCTTTTGTGATGGCTGCATCCACCATTTTAGTAGTTTCAATCGTAATTGGAGCAACAATTTTTTTGTCCGACCATGTGATATTCATATCGGCGGTGCTATCTGAAAGTCCAGAGAAATCAATGGTGAAAGCCTCTGTTTTTGCAACAGTCACGGGCTTTATCGTTACCCGCAAAGCATCCTTCTCCTGCGAATAATTTTGCTCTTGGGCAGTGATGTCTTTATTGAAAATTAATGTCCAGTCGCCCGCTGTTGGAATTGAGAATATTCCGTAGGTTCCAGCCGCTAATTTCTGACCTGCAATCATTACATCATTAGAAAATGTGATTTGGTTTGTACCGTTAGCACCCGTTCTCCATACTTTATCATACGCTACAACGCCACCAAATACATCACGACCTCTTAATAATGGGCGAGAATATTTTACGGAAATATCAGTCGTTCCCACAACTTGCGAAACTGATGCCGCTGGGCTTGGCTGGGGTAAGCGAATTTGGGCAGTAGCTGAAAGCGAAATGCCTGTTAAAAGGGCAAGGAATAATTTTTTCATTTGTCGTTTGTTTTATAGTTTCTTCAAATTTACAGCATAAAATCGAAAGAGTTAAGTTTTGGAATAAATTGCTAAATTTTCGAGACAAATTTGTAGATTTGTTTACAGGAAATACATTTCAACTATTATGGAAAAACCAGATTTTGTACTCGAATTAGAAAAACAAGCAGCATTGGCTGTCGAGAGGCTTAGAGAGGATAGTTTTGACAAAAATTATCCCTTTCTTCTTGGCAACATGAAGCTCCCAAAAGGACATTCATATCTTGAATTCTTGGATGGGCGAATTATCATTGCCTCTTTCTCCGAAAATAAAAAGGAGTATCACATAATTCGCACGCTTACTGATACAGAATCCCACGAATTAAGAGAAACGTACAACCTATTACCATGCCAAATTTATTCATAATTGCGGGTCATAATGGTGCGGGGAAATCCACTTTTGGAAAGAATTTACTACCACAAAATGCTCAAAATCTAACTATTTTTACCCAATCTACTTAAAATGCACAGGAATTCCCTCCTCCAACTTCTCACAAATCACCAACCTTTCAACCCAGAAGAAACCCAATTCAAACAACAAATGATTGAATTTATTAATCAAAATCCTGATTGTTTTGAGCGTACTTTACTCATTGGACACATCACGGGGTCGGCTTGGATTGTGGATAAATCTCGGCAATTTACGTTGCTGACACATCATCGAAAATTAAATAAATGGTTTCAGACGGGGGGACATTGCGATGGAGATTCGGACGTATTAAATGTGGCGATGAAAGAAGCATGGGAGGAGACGGGACTCACTGATATTCAAGCGATTAGCCAAACTATTTTTGATATTGACATCCACGAAATTCCCGAGCGAAAAGGTGTACCCACGCATCTGCATTATGATGTAAGATTTTTGTTACAAGCAGACATGAACGAACCTTTAATTATTTCTTCCGAATCTTCTGATTTAGCTTGGATAGAAATCTCAAAAGTATCACAACTAAATGATAGTCAGTCGATTATGCGGATGGTTTCTAAGTTTTAAGTTGTTAAGTTACTAATTGTAAGAAATCGAAATTTAGCAATTTAATAACTTGAAATTTAGCAATTTCTTCACAACGTTTTAATTCTGAAATAAACAGGAATGGCTGGTTTTTCGTAATATTCAGGGGCTTGTTGTATTTTATCTACGACGTCCATGCCCTTCGTGACTTCTCCAAAAACAACGTATAATCCATTTAATTTTTGAGCCTCAGCAGCATTTGTAACAATGAAAAACTCCGTGGGTGATGATGCTTTTTCGGGATTTCCTTCGTCGTATCGTGCCATGGCAATTGCTCCACGTTTGTGGGTATATTCAGAGATGTACTCGGGAGGAACAAGATAGTCTAATTGGTCTAAATATTCTCCCCCGCCTTGAATGGCAGTCTGGTAAACGATTCGATAAAAGATTCGGCTTACATAATAATTCGACTTCACTAACCTAATAAAATTGGCTCGGTGCAAGGGCGTTTTGTCATAGAGTTTTACGGTGATATTACCACCAACTGTTTTTATAACTACTTCATTTTCAGGGTTTTCTTTTCCATATTCTGTTAAAAAAGTTTTAGGATCTTTCTCGAAAAGACGCATATCTTTTTTACAAGAAGATAGAAAGATTAGGATTGTAAAAATTAATAATATTATTCGCATAAAGAGTTGTCTGCTATTAGTTAAGGTTATTTGATTCTACAATTCAAAATAACGAAAAAATTTGATAATGGAGAAAATAACCTTTAACTAATAACGAATGACCATGTCACATTCCTGCTAATTTACTTAAATCAACTGCTTTTATCGCTCCTTTGACTACATCAGTATCCACGTTTCTACCTTCGGCAGATATTAAAAAACGGTCGTTCACACCCGCCATGATCGTACTTTTCTTTTCCTTTTTCTTAACATCTTCCCATGCTTTCACTCCACTTATTCCTAAATCAACGGCTCCTAAATGTTCTTCGTCGTTATCCACCGAAAAGCCCGTGGCGAACATGGCAGTTGCAGCTCCAAATGCGGCATAAGAGGCATTGTAATCCATGATATTCACCGTTATTTCAGCATCTCCATTTTTATAAACTTGCGATGCTGTTGAATAAGACATTCCAACCATATTGATTGATTCGCCCTTGGGGTCACCCTCTTTTGAATAGCCCGAAATACTGGATGGAAGCAGTTTTTGTAAGTCAGCGTAAGGCATAGAAACGGTGTCGCCTTTGGCTTTTCGTTCTTCCATTTTATTGGTAGATTCTTTGATTCCTTCGGCATAATTCTTTAAACCTTGTGCGGCATTAGCGGCATCTCTTACTTTCCCGCAAGAAAATAATAGTAATCCTAAAAAGAGAGATAAAACGGAGAATAGTGCTTTTTTCATGATAAAATTTAGCGTTAAATTGTGGAATGATTTGTTTGCAACACCTTGAAAATTAAGTATTTAATCCAAAGATAAATTTTCCAATTTTTTTTGAATATATTCCTACCACTTACTAAATATATACAATCAGTTATTAATCAATAAAAAAACTCCCTTCCATTTAAGAAGAGAGTTCAGTTTTCAGTAACTAAAAGATGAAGGTAATGTTGGGTATATTACTTCGTAATCATCGTTTGGTTTTTGTTTTTTAAACAATGCTCTGAAAGTATTTCTCATGTAAAAAATGTCTTCTACCTTACTTTTTGCCATTCGTATCAGATAATCATTAAAACCGTTTCTGATTGTTCTATCAAAAACATTGCGAAGCAGAACAATATCTTCCTCGTGTTCACAAAAATTGGCAATTGAATACATGGTGAAACCTCGGTCGTTCAATTCTGCATTGTATAAAACTAAATGATAGTCCTCTTCGTGAATAAATGCGTTAACTCTATTCTTAGAATAGTCATAAAACATATTATTGGTATCAATCAATAAATCAAGGATTTCAACCTCATTATTGGTTATACTAAGATGGTCTGTAATGTTCATAATTTGATTTTCAAAGTTCATATTTTCTTAAATTTTGCTGATGTTTGACTAATTTTACGGATTATTTATATGAATTTTATGATTAAATATAACAATTCAAAGTATATATACGGATATTTTTTATAAACACTTCATTGACCTAAAATGAGAGAAATCATTAATTATCCAAAATTTGTAAAACTTAATAAAATAGGTTTAGATAAAAATTAATGAAAATAATGCAATTTTTTGAATAGTGAATAGCATTCAAACAGTTTTTGTAAAATATATAGATTTATACATAAAATAGGGTTTTGGTAATCCAATTTTATTAAAAAATCACTTTTTATCATTAAAATCTATCGTTTTTTAAAGTGAGATGTGAGCCTTTAATAAATGTACTATTTTTTAAAAAAAATATCAATTAGCTGAAAAGTTGCATCAAAAATCAAGAAAATACTTTTTCGTCTTCCTTTTTCTGGGTTTCGTCTCATTGTTGAATAAATATCGAAAACAAGACTTAATTTTGAAATCATAAAGAACTGAATATCGTTTTACAGATTGAAAAAAAGTTGATAGCAGTTTTTGAATTTGAATTATTATTAAGTACTTAAAATATATTAAAGTTAGACTTCCAATGAATTGAAAATTATCTTAGAATTATTCAATTATCATTGTTCAAAAAATAACACATCAAAATTTTAAATTTATTCTGAATTACAATTATCATCATCAATCACGAAAAAACTTTTAATTGAGAAGTTTAAAGAGGTTTCACAGCAAAGCCACTCCGATTTTCGGAGTGGCTTTCTTTTATGTGAACTATATGGATGGGGGTTAGGTTTTGGGGTTAGGGATTAGTGTTGTAGCCCTACTTTTAAACTTTAATAACAAAATATTATTTCAAAATGGAAAAAATAACAGCATTATACACCGCAGAAGTAACTAATACTGGCGGTCGTAAAGGACACGTAAAATCATCGGACGGCATTTTAGACATGGACGTTTCAATGCCCGCTTCAATGGGTGGTCACGGTGGAAAAACCAATCCAGAGCAATTATTTGCGGCAGGATACGCTGCTTGTTTCAACGGAGCCATTGGGTCTGTGGCAAATGGAAGAAACATTGCAGATGCAGAATTGACGGCAAAAGTTTTGATTGGCAAAGATGCCACTGGATTTGGTTTAGCGGTTGAATTACACGGAAATTTCCCAAATCTTTCAAAGGAAGAAGCCATGCAATTGATGGAAGATGCTCATCAGGCTTGTCCTTATTCAAAGGCTACTCGGGGGAATATTGAGGTGTTGCTATCTGCAAACTGAAAGTATAATTTTCAATGCTCAATGTTCAATTAACAATATTCAAGTGTTTGATAGCTAACCACTTGAACATTGATTATTGAACATTGATAATTGAAAATTAAACCTTTTTACTCTATCACAATCTTGCTCGTAACCGCCTTCTCTCCCTTACTAATTCTTATAAAATAAACCCCTTGTGAAAGTCCTTCCGCCTGTGCTTGCTCGCCTACACAAACAAGGATTCGTTCACGTCCGAAAGAGTCAAATAGTTGAATATCAGCACTTTTTAAGGATTTTGGCAGAATAATTTTGAATTCGCCTCGGCTTGGATTTGGGTAAATCTGCACTTGATCTTCAACAATTTCTTCTTTATTTGCCAACGGAATCAGAATGCTGAGGGTTAGGGCATCGGAGAGTTTTGTGCAACCGTCGTAAGTTACATTCACTTTATATTTACCAGATTTTTTTGCTTCATAAGTAAGCATTGTTTCATTAGGAATTATGACATCATCTTTCAGCCATTGGTAAGCCAAACCTGTGCCGATGTTGGCGGTCATTTTCACGGTGAAGGGTTCATAAACCACGCCCTTAATATCAGTAGAAATAGTTGCTTCGGGTAGTAGTTTTGTGATGATGGTATAAACATTGGAATAGCCCACTTGCGGACATTTATCATCCCGCACACCAACTCGATAATTTCCCGCTTCCGAAACCTCATAAATGCCCGATGTAGCGTTTGGAATGTCTTTCTGGTCTTTTTGCCACTGAAAAAATGTGCCATTGGTTGTGGCTGCCATGACGGTTTTATCCCCCTCGCAAAAGATTGATTTTGGGGCGGTTACTTCGGCGGTTGGTAGGGGGCGGATATTAACTTTCAAGGCGTTTGAAGTGACTGAACTTTGGCAAAGCTCATCTTTTGCAACCACCGTATAAGTCCCAGATTCACCAAAATCATAAACCGCATCTTTCACATTTGGAATGTCTTTACCATCTTTTTGCCATTGATAGGTTACACCCTCTTGTTTGGGGATGGAGAGTTTCACTTTTTCAGTGGGGCAGGCTTCTGTATTGCCTGTTATGGAAATGGTGTTTAGAACTTCGCAAGGGGAGATTTTGCGAATAAAATATTTTAATTCCGAATTTGTATATTCAAAGGTTGTCGCAATAATTCCATCCTCAGCCACTTCAAAAGCGTTGATGTAGTTAGAGGATTTGTGTTGCCAAATTATACTTCCATCTCTTCTGATTACTTGAAATTTCAATTTGTAACTATTATTTTCAACTTCATAAAATTGCAAATAAGTATTCCCTAATTTATCAATTTTTATGTCTGATTGATAAGGCAGAATATAATTGATAATGATATTCTCTTTTTTCCAGAGTATTTTCCCTGTATCATAATCTAATACATATAAACTGGAAATACCATAATTAGAGGGCATTGTTTGGTATGCATAGATTTGATTGCCTTGTCGTAGAAATTGGTTTATCTCAACATCACTGTATGACCACTTAGATTTTCCATCAAGTTCATAGTAATTAGCCTCTCCGTATTTAAAATTATTTCCCTTACCACCTAAATAACTCCAATTAACTTGAAATACATTATCCTCCGATAAAATGTTAACTACGGGGTATTGAACCCCACTTTTTACAGATTTGTGCCACCCAAATTTCAAATCGTCAAATTTCTCTGCCCCAAAGACTTTTACATGGCTACTTATGATATTCGCATCATTTTTCGATACGTACTTACAATATATAGAGAATTTTACAGCTCCATTTTGGGCAATTCTTAATTCTTCGATGACGGGATTAACAGTTGAAGTAGCCTGATTTACCTCAATCTCAGCTTTAATTCCCAAATCTTTTTGAATTCTATTTACCTTGCCTTTTTCATCTATTTTCACGATATTCAGTTCATAATTTACATCTAAATATGTCAAGACTAAGGAATTGTCAGGCAATACACCATACTTAAAATCTACATTCGAAAACGTAGTCAATAGAGAAACTAAACTTACGTTAACTAATTCTTTACCCGTTGAATCAAATCTAATCAAACGTGTCTTGGTTAAATCTGGCGAAGTACTGAGCCAAAATCCGTTGTCGCTGGTTACGAAGATTGTATTAAAAATAGATACAAAGAATGAACTAAAATTAAATGCTGAGTTAGCGATTGGTTGAGGAGAAGTTTCTCCTTTTTTATTTCCTTTTTTATCAAATAGAACAATAGAATGATTTTCGTTTCCAGCAGGAATTAATCCTAAATAAGGAGGTTTTTGATTTATGATTTTTATAGCATCTTTACTCTCATAACGCCATTCTTCTTTGACATTGATATCATATTTAATTAGCGTATTTTGTGGGTCGCTGTAAAGCACACCCTCTTCAACAGTAAATAAAGATGTATTCCCAGAACGATAATCAAATCCCTTCTTAAATATAAGATCTTTATCTAACAATAGAATACTATCACGGTAAGTCGTTCCAGTATATAAGGTGTAATAATTTTTATTACGAGAATCGGAAGGGAATGAGGTACCGTATGCACTGCTATAATAGCCCTGAACTTTCGATAATTTTTGTCCTTTTTTATCGTATGTGTAAACGTTAGCATCGCCATTTTCAAAATTGCCAGAACCTTTTTCATAATAGTTATAAGAATAACTAATCAATGAATTACCCGAAGGAGAAATCAAGGGCGTTGAAAAAGAGGTGGAAATCTCCTTGCCCGAATTTGTTTTTAAAGGCTTACTCTCTACTACATTTTCCCATAAAACCTTCCCTTCTTTCTGCCCAAAAGCACTGCCAAACATCGCCAACGACGTAGCGAATAAAAGTGTAATTTTTTTCATGATTATTTGATTTTTTTGCAACCACATAGTTAAGATAGGGAACATAGTTTTAGAGAAATATTTCGTCAAATATTTTCTTTTTTTTTATGTGTTCTATTGATTTCTATGTGGTTGCTTTGCATTATTTAACCTTAAAACTTACCCCGACTTTCAGCCCCAAGTTATAGGCATTGGTCTGAATGAGGCTTTTTGAATCGTTGATGTTGTTTAATAAATATGAAGCAGTTGGCTCAATTGTTAGGAATAAATCTTTGTTGACCACGTGCTGAAATCCTGCGGAGGCATTCATAAATACATTCGTCTGTTTTTCGTTAAGTTCATACATCAATTGCGACCCGCCACTAATAAAATAACGGTTTCGCCCCGACACTTTAAAAAACTTTTGAATATCACCCTTAAAACCTACCATCTGCAAGGTTTTTTGTTCAATTCGAGTTTGCCCAATATATTCAGTGCCATTTCCCACCACTACGGCAGCGTTTGAATAATTGGTAGAATTTTTTACAGAAATATTATTTGTATTTACTTGATATTCAGCCCGTTGTTGCATTTTCAGGTAAGAAATTCCACCTCTAAAATTCCATTTATTGCCCATTGGTTTTACAATTCCCAATTCAAAAGCCCAACCATTTCTTTCGGAATCAAAAAGATTATGAGTCTGTAAATTCTGCACACCCAAGTGGTTCACGGTAAAGATTCTATACGTTTGAATTGGCATAAGGCTTATGCTCATATACGTAGGTCGAATTATTGGTTTTGGGTCTTTGTTAATCAGTAAACTTGTAATTTTAGGAATGCTAATTTCATTTTTAACGAATACAAAATCTTTATTTTTTAATGTTTCCAATGGTTTTATGTATCGCACTTCTTCAATATTAGCATCGTTTATTGAAATATGATTGATAGCGTTTTCAAGATTGGGTTCTTTACTTTCTTCAATTTGAGCGATTGATTGCGAGTTGTGTTTCATGTTCCCCAAACCATTGTCAGTCTGGGCAACCTCGTCAAAACTGAAAACAATCGGCTTATTGCGGACATGTTTATTAGTCAAAATGTTCACGTCATTGTCTTTTTTCAAAGAATTATTCAAACTTGCAACAGAAAGCGATTTATCATTAATACTAACAAATTCTTTGGCATTCACAGAATTTTCGTGACTATTTTTTTCAATAAACGGCTTGATTAATATTGTTGAAAAAGTAGGTAATTCTAATGATTTTTCAATCTTCGGAATTACCATACTTTCAACTTTTGATGTAGGCTTATTTACATATATTCTTTCACTTTTATCGTGTTGGTTAGCAATATTTTTATTTAAGATTTTTTCAGTAATAATCTTCTGATAATCAGCTATTTGTAAATCTGAATTAGTGTTTTCTTTTGTTGAATTTATGGCTAATTCTGGGTTATTTGTATGCTCCTTTATATTCCACAAAATGCCGCTAATTAATAAAAGTAATGCCACTATGGGAACAGTCCATTGTTTGAAACTCGCCCCATTTTTTGGATGATGCGGTTGAATTTCTCTCTGAATATTCTCCCAAGTTTGCTCATTTGGCATAGGTTCATAATCCGAGAAAGTATCTTGGAGCAATCGTTTTAATATATCTTCTTCTAATTTTTTCATTAGTATTTTATGCTTTTCGATTTTGAAAAATCGTATTACACTTTTTCTGCATAACCAATTTTAATTAATTCTTTTTTCAATAAATCTCGCCCTCTCGATAATTGCGATTTAGATGTTCCTTCGCTTATATTCATCATTTCAGCGATTTCAGCGTGGTTATATCCGTCAATTAAAAAAAGGTTTATGACCATTCTGTAACCATTGGGCAAGGTGTTGATGATTTCTAAAATTTGGTCTCGACTTAGGTTAGAAAAAATGTTAGAGTCCAGTTCGGGCTGTTCCATAATGGTTTCATATCCAATCTGATCTCGCTCGTGAATAGTGTGTCGGTAATGGTCAATAGCGGTTCGGATAACGGAAGTCTTCACCCAATGATTTACTGATTCTATTTTTTCGAGGTTGTGTAAATTTTTAAAAACTTTAATAAATGCCTCTTGAAAAATATCTTCTGCCTCTGCAACCGTCCTTGCATAACGCCTACACACACCCAACAGCCTCCCCTTATACAAATTGTAGAAGGCGGTCTGAGCTTTAGGGTCATTGCGTTTACAGGCAAGGACTAATTCTTTTTCATTTTCGGGCATTTAGAGTTTAATGGTTGTTTTATTTTAAACCTTACGCAAATACGCAGAGACGCAACGTTTTTTATTTTAAGTCATGGTTTCACGCAAAAGAATACTCTTATTTTTTTTTCGATTTTGCGTTAAATTTAACCTTACTGAATTCTATATTTTACCATTAATTTCCCATCATTGGCAATTCTTAGAACATAGCGGTCGGAACCTTGTTTTGTTTCAACTTGATAATACAATGGTGTTTTCCCCCCCAATTTAGTGGCTTGAAAATAAGGGTCAAATGTTATAGTTCCCGTGATAAAAAATGTTCCAGAATAAGAATTTGCTATGGTGTTTTTAATCGCATCGGGTAAATCTTTCTCTTCTACAACTTGCGAACGAATCACGATTAAATCCTGTTTATCAGGCTGATTATCAATTAATAAAATTCGTTCTTTTTGAGTATTTTTAAAGGTTGCAAAATTGGTTTTTACTTGCCCAAAACCCGTTTCAGAAACCCCATAATCGTATTGCCAAGTGTTATAATTTAAGTTAATATAATCAGTAATATCCGTCGTTAAGTTATTGTTAGTTAGCACTTTATAAGAATTATCATTTTCAATTGGCGAAATCCATTGCAAGATTACACCTGTGTTGGAAAGCGTTATCTCGGAAGTTAATAATGCTCCGTTAGGGCGTTCTCTAAAATTAAGTATAATCTTATATGTTACATTATTTGCATTATTAGATAATTCATATATCGTAACACTTGCTTCCTTCAATTGATTATTACTCATAAATTGTTTTACGACGGCAGGAATTTTACTGTCAAAATTTACTTGGTCAGTACTTGTAAAATTGATTGAAGTAACCTTATCAGTTTGCACTTTTTCTTCTCGTAGAAATCCATTATTGGCATCAAAAAATAAAGATAAAGTTGTGTTTTTATTTTGCTGAATCGTTAATTTAAACCCATCCGTTTGCGTGGAAGATTTCATCACATCATAAGCCGTAATGATTTGTGCGTTGGGATAATTATTGAAAATATACTGTTTAATAACAGATGGAAGGGGTTTTGGTAAGCCAACTAATTGATTTAGGTCAATAATTTCTCCATAATAATCAACTAAGGATAATACTTTACCTGTTGAAGTAACAAAATCAGTTTGCCAAGTTTTGTCTTGTTCTATCGGTTTGAAAATGAATGAAGTAACGTCGGGGAATGACTGTTTAAATACTTCGGTTGTTGCCTGTGGAATAATTGGTTGGGATGGAGGCATAACGTCTTGCACCACTTTATCGCAACTAATAAACATGAAAATGCACAACAAAAAATAGATTTTGCGAAAGCTATTACGAACAACAAAATCATGTGACGAAACAAAGTATGCTTCACAGTATTGCCATGCGTATTTGACAAAGTTTTCAATTGAAATAAAGTATGTTTTCAGTAATCTTTTCATGCTTTTTTGTACGATGATTGGTTGGTATCTGAATATTAAGATACGGCAAAAATCGTCCTTATAAAAACATGGACGTAAAAGAGTGCGAGAAGGGTTGCATGGAGTGGGAAAATTTGTTAAGAAAACTAAAATACTTTTCTCATTTTCCAATGTTGAATTTCGCCGAATAATAGATATGATTCTTCAAGAATTTCATAACCAATTGATTGATAGAATTTTACGGCATTTTCTCGAGCATCGAGTACAATTTCTGTGAAGCCTTTTTGTTGGGCAGAATTTTCTAAATAACCCATCAATAGTTTACCAACGCCTCTGCCTTGCATCTTGGAAGAAACCGCAACGCAACGCATTTGCCCTTGTGTGGGGGAGTTTGTTTGCATCCGAGCAACACCCACAATTTCGTTGGTTTCTGAATCAATAACCATCGCATGGTCGGATTGGTCTTCATCTTTTAAAACTTCGCTTCCTTTCAATTGCCCCCACGGCTCACGCAGAACGGTGTAACGGAGGTTATAATATTGGTCCCATTCAAGGGAAGTGCTTGGTATTGAGATTTTTAGCATAGCCAGAGGAGAAAAAGAATGATGGAGAAAAAGAGGAAGGAAAAAAAATGAGGAGAAAAATAACCTTCATGTTTGTTTCCTCCTTTCCCCTTAATTTACAGTTCCACAACTTCTGCTGAAACGCCTAATTCCATAAAAAGGCGTTGCCAATAAGCTGAAATGGCGGGATTGTTTTTCTTTCTTGAAGCGGTGGGTTCAAAAGGCTTAGCAATAAAAATTTGGGCTAAACCAATATTTGGTAACGTAGGTTTCAGATTAACAACGTCTTCTCTTGCCCAACCAACAGCCGCAGCATCATCCACGGGCGGATTCGTGTGAAAATCTCTACGATTTGGGGCATCCATACTTTCTACCATATCGGAAAGGAAATATACTTTCACGGCATAACCCTTGGCAATTTCTTTGTCGATTAAGGGCAAAGAAGCTAACAAATCTGTATTGTTTTTACTGGTTGAAGTGTTCTGAGAGGCTAATTGGGCAAATACTATTTTTTTGAAAATACTCCGTTCTTTATCAAGCGACATCGAATATTCGGTTGTAATTGCCTCAGAATCAGTCGAACTTGCACCCGAGATATTCCCTTTTTCAGTACGACAAACTACTTCGGCAGCTTTGCCTTTTCCTGTATTTTCATGGACAAAATATACTTCCAATTTGTCGCCTTTTGCCTTTACATTTTCATCAATCAGCTGGTTAATAACCTTCGTATATTTTTCATTGATAAACTTTTTATTAATATTCACACTTACTGATTTATCAATAAAAATCATTGAACAAGTCCTTGATTCTTCGACTTCTTCGTACTTTTTACCAGCATCCGAACAACTTAAAATCATGGCAGTTGTTGGAATAAAAAATAAATACTGTTTTAATTGTTTTTTCATGGTTGTTGTGTGCATTTTTGGCAATGCCTTTTAAAATATATCAGTGGTTTTGAATGATAACGCAAAATAATCAGATTATCGTTACAAACATTAATCGTTCAGGTTTATTCATTAATTTTAAGGCAAAATTTATGATAAGTGAACTCAATAACGCATAATTGGCAACAAATTATATGAATAAAAATCAAAAAATATTTAGGTGGGTTTTCATTATTTTCACCCTTTGTGTGGCGGCAATGGTTGTGCAAATGGCAATGAATACTACTGCACCTTGGAACAAGAAAAAATCAGTAGAAAGGGCTTGGGGTGGCGATACATTGAAAGGTAAGTGATTAGGCAATGAAAAATGTAATCATCATTTTAGGCTCCCCAAATTCTCAGAAAGGCAGACTCAGTAAAATAGCGATTGGAAGAGCAAACAAATGTCTCGAAATTTTTGATTCACAGACAGATATGATTCTTTGCACGGGTGGCTTTGGAATACATTTTAATACTTCCGAAAAGCCCCATGCTGAATATTTAAAGCAATATTTGATGAAAAACGGTATTCCTGAAAACTACTTTTTATCCTTCGCAAATTCAAGCAACACCGTGCAAGATGCCACAAAAGCAAAGGAAATCTTACGGGAGAATGAAGTAGACAAAGTTAAGATAATTACCACTAATTATCACTTAAAAAGGGTGCAGTTAATTTTCGATGAAATATTGTCAGAATTTGAGAAAACTTATTTTGAAGTTCCTGATAATATGTCTGCTAAAAGCATTCTTAAATTTAAAAATCACGAAATAAGAGCGGTGGACGAAATTTTAAGAAATGGGTTGTATTACTAAAAAACTCTTCTCACATTATCTGAGAAGAGTTTTTTTATTGAAATTTCTTTTAAATCGTCGTTCCACCATCGGCAGTATAAACGCCACCCGTACAATATCCCGAAGCATCCGAGGCTAAGAAAAGGGCTAATCCTGCAATTTCTTCAACTGTTCCCATGCGGGCAACGGGAAGGTTTTTTACGAAGCGATTCAATATTTGTTCATTCTGCCAAAGGGCTTCCGAAAACTTGGTTTTGATTAATCCTGGACAAATAGAATTGACTCTTATTCCATCAACACCCCATTCTTTTGCGGTCACTTTGGTAAGCATATTTAACGCAGCTTTTGAAACAGAATATAAGCCCAAACCTGGGTCTGGGGTGATTCCTGCAATAGAACTGATGTTAATTACTGAACCGCCACCCCGTTGTTTCATAATGGGATAAACCATCTTACTCAATTCAAAGGGAGCTTTTACGTTGATGGTCATAATCTTGTCAAACGCCCATTCTTCGGCATTCAAAACGGGACCATAAACGGGGTTTGTGGCAGCATTATTTACTAAAATATCAATGCCTCCGAAGCGTTCAACGGTCTTTTCGATGAGAGATTTACATCCCGCAATATCTCCTGCGTTGGCGGCAATTCCGATACATACGCCTCCTTGCACATTGATATCGTCAGCTACTTTATCTAATTCTTCTTGCTTTCGAGAATTGATTACGACCGTTGCCCCACATGCGGCATAAAATCGTGCAATGGCTTCTCCAATGCCTTTTGATGCCCCCGTGATGAGTGCGACTTTACCTTCAAGGCTAAAAATTTTGTTTGCGGTCATGCTTTTTTAGTTGTGATTTGTGAATGGTGAGTTGTAAGTAAAAAGTATCCTCAATGCCAGCTAATACCTCATACCTATTTTAGTAGTTATTAATTTTAAAAATTGCTCCTGATTGTACGTTAAGTGTGCCTAAGAGTTGTAAAAAATTTAGTGTTGCACTTGTGCCATTCAAAACCGTAACGGTGTTTCCAGCAGAAACCGTTATGACATCCGTTGAAATGGGGGTTCTTCCACAAGACCACGTATTACTTTGATTCCAAGCACCTGTTTGAACAGAACGCATATTAGAACAATATAATAATTTTATTTCATCAAAGTATAAACTTCCACTTTGAGTTTGATTGAGTGTTACAACAATTTTCCCTACTTGCGTAACATTAAGTATCGACCAATCGAAAACCACATGTGTCCATTTGCCAGGCTCTGCTGATACTTCTGAGTTTAATCCGCCACCGCTTGAATTGGTTGAAAATGCTTGAATATGAAAAGGATATGGACTATTTCCTTCATTATAAACCCAAAATTCAAGTCCATCTGGATAGTCAATAACTTCAAACGGAAGTCCACTATATCTCAAATCTAACGTTTCATTTGCCGTTGGATTTGTCACTTTCATGGAACGAGTATTGATGTATTGGGTACTCGAATTAGCAATATTCAAAGATGCTATCGTTGAAAAATTTTGCCAGTTTGTTCCCAAAGCGTCACCATAAATTAGTTCATCGGCTGTGACGGGAGCATCCGTATAAACCCCTAAACCATCACTCTGATTTGAAGTATTGCCAGCAGCATCCTTTGCAGTGACTTTAAACAGATAAAAAGTTGAAGGTTGTAAGCCCGTTGCGGTGTAATTTGTATTTGTGGTTTCATCAATTTTAACGCCATCTTTAAAAATTTCATACATCGCTATACCTATATTATCAATCGAAGATGTCCAAGAAAAAGCAATCTTAGAGGCATTTACACTGATTAATTGCAAATTAGTTGGTGTGCTTGGCGGTTCAATATCAGGACCATTTGGTTGGGTACAGTTAAGAGCTATATTTTTACTCATCGTTGATGAAAGTCCTTGTGGGTCAGTGACAGTTAATTTTACTTGATAATAATAAAATTCATTCCCGCAAGGCAATGGAGTCATTGTAAAACTGCTACTTTGTTGCGTAACTGGTGGATTTGGGTGAAAGTGTGTATCGTGATGTAGTTCAGTCTCCCATTTAAAACTTAATTGAGCCGTAGGAGTCTGATTATCATATACATTAGCTTGCAGAATTATAGTTTCATTACTCGTATTACCATAAAAATTTATATTATCGACCGTTGTTGAATTTATGACGGGAGGAGTATTATTAACCGATACGATGAGCGAAATAGTTGAAGATTGGTTGGTACTATCCTCAACAGTAAGCGTGACATCGTAACGAATTGGATTTGAATTTGGACTTGTAAAAACGTGGACTGGATTCACATTGGTTGAAGTTGCAGAACCGTCTCCAAAATCCCACAAATAAGTTAAAGCCCCTTTTTCAGGGTCAGTAGATTGACTTGCATCAAACTGAACTGCCAACGGATTCACACCATATTTCTTGTTTTGGGTAGCTTTGGCAACGGGTGGTTGATTGCCTGTGTCGTACTTAACTTCACGGATAGAACCCCCATAAGAAGCGTAATATAGGTAACCATTTGCAGGATTAATTGCCATACCTGTAACACCTTGTGCTTGGGGTAAAAAATCGTGCATTTGCGTTAATTCATTGTTTGAATTCATTGAAAACCCATAAATCCAACTTTTGCCAACATCGCCACCATTATTAAAATTGGCATTAAAATAACGACCCTGATATTCTGCTGGAAAATTTGTTCCTTCATAAAAAACACCACCAATTGAACATCCGCCAATAAAATTAATTCCTGGAATAGCATTAGAAGCTGATGTGCCAATTTCTTTCATTTCCCCTTGTACATAAGCTCGTGCAGGAAAATTTCTAAAATCCACAACGGGATGAATATGAGTTATTGGCAAAAGAAATTCATCTCTCCCAGATGGAATACCCACAATTGAACCCGTAGATTCATCCATGCCTTCAAATTGGGGCCAACCAAAATTTTGTCCGCCCGTGGTAACTACATCTATTTCTTCTCTTCTGAAACTCCCAACTTCGCCTACATAAAGTACGCCTGGGTTGCCAGCCGAGGGAAGATGATTACCCGTGTTGGGTTTCAAGGTCATTCGGAAAGGATTTCTGAAACCCATTGCCCAGACTCTTGACTTTGCTGCTCTCGGTTGAGAAGCATCATAGAAAGGATTGCTTGGAATTCCATCGCCCGTAAGTGGGTCAATTCTAATAATTTTTCCACTTAAACAATTCACCATTTGAGCCCGCCACGAACCTACATTTTCATTCTCGTTGATGGTGGGAGTATCTGGGTCATCGGATTTTAAAATACCATCAATCAAGGCTTGTTCATAGAAAGTGGTTTCAGCATAACCACTGTCAGAATCAGTGGCAGTAGATTCCCCGCAAGAAGCTAATAAAGTACCATCCGTTCCAAAAACCAAAGAACCAACATTGTGTGAATCGTGAACGAAAGGAAAACCATCAGTTGGAGAAGTGCCAAGCAATATTAAACGACTGTTGGGAACGATTGAACTAAAATTTGAAACATCAATTGTGTAGCGAGTGATTCTACCGATTGAAGCATTTAAGTAGTCATTTGTCGTAGGATTATATCCAGAAGTTCCAAAATTCATTAAATAATGTCTATCTACTTCATACATTAAATAAATAAAGCCATTCATCAAAAAATTTGGGTGTAGGGCAAACCCTTTTAGACCAGAATCTGTTGCAATGTTTACTTCTTCGCTAATATCCAATACTTCATGCCAAACACCATCTAATGTTCTGCACTTAACTTTCCCAGTTTTTTCCCATACGTATGCTCGTCCAGCAACATCGAAAGTAATTCCGTTGGCTTGGTCAAAACCACCTTGATATTCATTATCTTGAAAGCCAAGCGGTTGCTGAGAAAAACTAATAAAACTGATTCCTGTTAATAGAGAAATGAGAAATATTGTTTTGAAAGAGAAATGTGTTAAAGTACTTTTTAACAAAATAAAGTAGGAAAATTTATTCATAATTTTATTTGAGAATGGAACCATTACACAAAATAATGAGATAAAACTTGAATTAACACTTAATATCATTAAATTTTATTTTTCGGTATTACTTTATATTACACCTAAATCCCGACCGCTATTGCGTTTGATATTTTAAAATTATATTCGTTTAAAATAAATTGGTTTGAATGAACTAAATTTGTAAGTATTTTAATTTTAAAGACGTGTTTGATGTTCGTTTTTCGATGTTCGATAATCGAAAGTCGAGTAACGAACCGAGCGACGGTCGCATCGAACATCGAACAACAAACATCGCACATCGATAACCGAAAATCGAAAAATAAACCCAGTATAATGATAAATTACATCACCAAAGCCGTTACTAAAATGTTCGGGACGAAATCTGACCGAGACATTAAAGAATTGATGCCTTACGTTGAGAAAACCAACGCCGAATATTCAAAATTACGTAACCTCTCAGACGAACAACTCCGCCAGCAAACCGCTGATTTAAAAGAGATTATCAAAAAGAATCTCGCAAAAATTGATGCTGATATTGCTGATTTGAAAATGGAAATTGAGGCAAATCCCGAGATGTCGGTAGATGCGAAAGAAGCCATTTTCAATCAAATAGATGCACTTGGATTAGATAGAAATAAACAATTGGAAGTTGTTTTATTGGAAATTTTGCCCCGTGCTTTTGCCGTAGTGAAGGAAACAGCCAGACGTTTTACGGAGAATGAAAAATTAGAAGTCTCAGCAACGGTTCACGATAAATTTATTGCTGCCAAAAAGAAAAACGTTGAAATTATAGGAGAAACCGCTATTTGGCACAACAAATGGATGGCTGCGGGTAATGAAATCGTTTGGAATATGATTCATTATGACGTTCAATTAATCGGTGGCGTGGTGTTGCACCAAGGTAAAATTGCGGAGATGGCAACGGGTGAAGGAAAGACGTTGGTTTCAACTTTGCCTTCGTACCTCAATGCACTTGGCGGACAGGGCGTTCACTTGGTTACGGTCAACGATTATTTGGCGAAACGTGACTCTGAATGGAACGCACCGCTTTTTGAATTTCATGGTTTAACCGTTGATTGTATTGATAAACATGAACCCAATACGGACGAACGCCGTCAGGCATATTTGGCGGATATTACTTACGGAACTAACAACGAATTTGGTTTCGATTATCTCCGTGACAACATGGCTCGCACCCCCGAAGAGCAAGTGCAACGCAAGCACCATTTTGCGATGGTCGATGAGGTCGATTCGGTTTTAATTGATGATGCCCGTACGCCTTTAATTATCTCGGGACCGATGGCTCGTGGCGATGAACAAGAGTTTGACGCCTTCAATCCGTTGGTGGCAAAAATGGTGGAACAGCAGAAGAAAATTGTGCAAGACCATTTGATTGAAGCCAAAAAATTGATTGCCGCTGGTGATAAAAAAGCGGGTGGATTGGCTCTGTTCCGTGCTTTTAGAGGTTTTCCAAAGGCTCGCCCTGTCATTAAATACCTTTCTGAAACGGGTGTTAAGCAAATTATGCAGGAGTCGGAAAATATCTATTTGGCTGAAAATCAGAAACTCATGCCCGAAGCCGATGCTCCGTTGATGTTCACGATTGAGGAGAAAAATAATCAGGTGGAAATGACGGAGAAGGGTCTGACTTTTATGGCTCGCACCGTTGAAAATCCTGACTTTTTTGTAATTCCCGATTTGTCAATTGATTTGAACAGAATCGAAAAAACGGCTGATATTACAGAGCAAGAACGATTAATTCAAAAAGAAGCAATTATCCGTGATTATTCCGCAAAAACCCAACGCATCCACACCGTTACGCAATTATTGAAAGCGTATTCGTTGTTCGAGAAAAACGTGGAATATATTGTGGATGAAAACGATGGAAAAGTAAAAATTGTGGATGAATCAACGGGTCGTATTATGGAAGGTCGTCGTTATTCTGACGGTTTGCACCAAGCCATTGAAGCCAAAGAAAGCGTAAATATTGAAGATGCTACGCAGACTTACGCCACGATTACGCTACAAAACTTTTTCAGAATGTATCACAAATTGTGTGGTATGACGGGAACGGCGGAAACGGAAGCGGGTGAATTTTGGACGATTTATAAATTGGACGTAATCACGATTCCGACCAACCGTAAAATGTCGAGACTCGATAATGAAGACAAGGTTTACAAAACCGTTCGTGAAAAATACAGTGCTGTTGCCGACGAAATTCAAGAATTAGTGGATGCAGGTCGCCCGATTTTGGTGGGTACGACTTCGGTTGATAATTCTGAGTTATTAAGTAGAATGTTGTCAATCCGTAAAATTCAACACAACGTATTGAACGCCAAGCAACACGCTCGTGAGGCAGACATTGTGGCGGAAGCTGGACAGTCTGGAAAGGTAACGATTGCCACCAACATGGCAGGTCGTGGAACGGACATTAAGTTGTCACCCGATTCTCGTAATGCGGGTGGATTAGCCATTGTGGGTACGGAAAGACATGAATCTCGCCGAGTTGACCGACAGTTACGTGGACGTTCTGGTCGTCAGGGAGATGTGGGTTCAACCCAATTTTTCCTTTCGTTGGAAGATGATTTAATGCGTAAATTTGGCTCAGACCGTATCGCCAAAGTCATGGACAGAATGGGTATGGAAGAAGGCGAGGTAATTCAACATTCGATGATTACGTCGTCGGTGGAAAGAGCCCAAAAGAAAGTGGAGGAAAATAACTTTGGGATACGTAAACGTTTGTTGGAATACGACGACGTTATGAATTATCAAAGAAATGCCATCTATAAACGTCGTCAAAATGCCCTTTTTGGCGAACGCTTAGCCTTGGATATTGCTAATAATACCTACGACGTTTGTTCGGAAGTAGTACAGAACAATGCTACTTACGACGAATTGGAATTGCGTTGCATTGAGATTTTGGGAATTATTCCACCGTTTAGCCGTGAGGAAATTACCAAATTAAATACCCAACAAAGAACAACTCGTTTATACGATGCTGCTGAAAATCATTACCAAGCCAAAAACAAAGGTTTGATGACGAAAGCGGTCAATTTTGCCAACGAAGCACTTTCTCACAAATATACAGGGATGCAAGTGCCAATTGTGAGTGGTAATATGGTATCGAATATGTTTGCCGATGCTCAGGAAACGATTGAAACCAACGGACGTAAATTAATTCAAGAAATGGAGAAATCTATTGCGTTGAGTTTGATTGACCAAGAGTGGAAAGAGCATTTGAGAGATATGGACGATTTGAAACAATCGGTTCAAAATGCTTCTTACGAACAAAAAGACCCATTGCTGATTTATAAATTTGAAGCCGTTAAGTTGTTTGAACGGTTTTTGAGTAGAATTAACATCGACACCGTGAGTTTCTTGATGAAAGCTGATATGCCAGAAATTCAAGAAGCTCAAGCTCCACAGCGACAGATTAGACAAGCCCCACAACCAAAATTACAAACCCAAAAAGATGATGCGTTATCAACTTTATTAGGTGGTTTGGCAGGTGGCAGAGGTGATGAGCAAGATTACCACGACCCAAGCGGAGGCAGAACGGTTGAGAAAATTGTGCCACGTCAAGCCGTAAAAATTGCCGACAGAAATCAACGAGTTACGGTGCAATACAGAGACGGTTCAATTAAGGAAAATATTAAGTATAAAACCGTTGAACAAGATGTGGAGAAAGGAACGGCAATTGTGATTGCGTAGATTGGTTTTGATTAATAAAATGCGGAATTATCTATTATTTGGCGTACTAATTTAAGGTTGCACTTCTCCGAAGTGAATACAGCAATAACTATTATATTCAACCTTTGTAGGAAAAGAATAATCTCGAATTATATGTTTAGGAGAAGCCTAAACTTAATTCCGCCAAACGGTAGATAGTTCCGAACTTCTAATAATAGACATTTCTTTCAAACCGATTTTATCATAAAATGTGTAAGCATTACAGTGATTTTTAGCATGTTCAATATTGATACGCTCTTTATCGTCAAATGATTTAAGCATAATTTTATTCGCTTGTAAAGAAATTTATACCCGATTAAGAGAAAACGGTAAAACTCATAAAATGGCAATGATTGTGGTGATGCTTAAACTTTTAAAACAAGTATTTGCCGTTGTTAAAAATGAAGTACCATTTGATAATTTATATGCCATCGCAAAAAAATATTTGGTCTAAAATTTGATTTTTAACACGCTTAATTCCGTTACTATATTTAAAAATACCCTTCACCCTTAATTTTTCTCAAAAATCAACCTTTCCCCCAAAACTCATAATAGGTCTTTTCCTTAAACATTAAAATCATTACCTTTACACTATTCATTAATAAACTCTATAATACCACTCTTCATGGCACAACTTATACAATTAGATACTTTTGAATCTGATGCAGGAGACTTAACTGTTTTTGAAAAAATACTTCCAGGTGAAATAAAGCGTGTTTTTTACATCCGTGGAGAGGCAGGACATGAACGTGGTGGACATCGACACTTACAAACTTGGCAAGCCTTAATCTGTATTTCAGGTACTTGTCGAGTAGTAGTGGAAAATACAGAAACCCAAGAAGAATTCTTCTTAAATTCGCCCGAAAAATGTTTATTATTAGCTCCCGAAGATTGGCACGTAATGAATCAATTTGAGGAGGGTTCAATCTTGCTTGTCTTGGCAAATACGCACTACGATAAGGACGATTATGTCTTTGAGCCATATCCGCAATTAATGAGTTATGACAATCCCATTTCTTAGCCTTAAAGCAACCAATCAAGTTTATGAGGAGCAAATCATTAAAGCAATTACCGAAGTAGTTGCTTCGGGTTGGTATATTCTGGGAAATAAATTATCACAGTTTGAGGAAGAATTTGCCAAATACTGTGGAGTAAAACATTGCATCGGAGTTGCCAACGGTTTAGATGCCCTCACGATACTCCTGAAAGCCTCCGAATTTCCCGCTGGTTCGGAGGTAATTGTTCCCGCAAATTCGTATATTGCTACGATGTTGGCAGTTTCAAATGCCAATCTTACGCCCATTCCAGTTGAGCCTTTTTTAGATACTTATTTGATTGATTATCAGTTAATTGAAAAATCTATCACTTCCAAATCCAAAGCTATTTTAGTAACCCATCTCTACGGAAAATGCTGCGAGATGGATGAAATAAATTCAATTGCCAAAAAATATAATTTAAAAGTTTTTGAGGACGCAGCCCAAGCACACGGAGCTACGTATAAGGATAAGCGAGCAGGAAATCTATCGGACGGAGCGGGATTTAGTTTTTATCCTTCCAAAAACTTAGGAGCTATGGGCGATGCAGGGGCAATCACCACCAACGATGATGCCTTAGCCGAGCGAATGAGAGCCTTACGAAATTATGGTTCTTCCGAAAAGTATGTATTTGATTATCAAGGATATAACAGTAGATTATCTGAAATTCAAGCGACTATCTTAATGGTAAAATTGCCATATTTAGATACAGAAAATAAAATCAGACAAAACATTGCACAGCGTTATTTAGTTGAAATTAAGAACAATAAAATAATTCTTCCCGCTGAAAATACAGTATATAATGATGCTTGGCATCTTTTTGTAGTGAGAGTTGAAGAAAGAGATAATTTTAGAAAATATTTGTTCGATAATGGAATCAGTACAGAAGTACATTATCCCATTGCTCCACACAAGCAATTATCTTATCAAAACTGGCGAAATCTACAGTTACCAATTACAGAACAAATACATGAAACTGTTGTCAGTTTGCCTCTTAATACAACGCTCACCCCCGAAGAAATCAGCTACATCATCCAGATTGTGAATAAATATTAAACGCTGTATAGAAAAATACCACTTAATTTATTATGCTACTTTCTGTTGTAATACCCGTATATCATGGTGCCATTACGATTGCACGACTCGTTGAGAGCGTGCATGAACAACTATGTACTTATTCTTTTGAAATAATCTTGATAAATGATGGAAGTAAGGATGATTCTGAAAAGATTTGTCTGCAAATTGCAGAACAATATCAGAATATAACTTTCCTATCTCTACGTAAAAATTTTGGGGAGTTTCAAGCAGTCATGTGCGGTTTAAATCATACAAAAGGAGATTATTCAATCATTATTGATGATGACTTTCAAAATCCACCTTCCGAAATAATAAAACTTTTAGAAACTGCTCAAAAAGGCAATTTTGATGTAGTATATGGGCAATATGAAGAAAAAAAACACCACCAATTTCGTAATTTTGGAAGTTGGCTTGTTAACCAAATTACCACGTCATTATTCCAAAAACCTGTGGACTTATATCTTTCAAGTTTTAAGTTAATTAATAAGGAAGTTGTTGAAGAAATTTGCAAGTATAAGGGACCTTATCCGTACATTGATGGGTTGATTTTTAATGTAACAGATAATGTTGGAAAAGTGACGGTTCAGCACAATGATCGATTGAGTGGGGATTCAAATTATACTTCTAAAAAGTTAGCGAGTTTGTTTCTGAATATCATTTTTGGGTATTCGTTATTGCCCGTTAGATTGTCATTATTTATGGGTTTTCTCTCCACGTTTATAGCACTTTTTCTTACAATTCTACCATTATTCACGGATTTCAATCATCCAGTAGGTTTGATAGTTTTATTTGTGGGTGGTGTGCAACTAATTTCTATCGGAATTGTGGGTGAATACGTTGGAAAAACATTTTTAACCCAAAGCAATACCCCTCAATATACGCTTAAAATTAAGAAAGTTAACGATGCTCAATAGCAGTAAAGAAGAATTTAGAATGATGTATGAAGCCGAAGAAAAACTTTGGTGGTACAGAATTCTTCACGAAAAAATCTTGACTGAAATTCAACAGAAATTTAGCGATAAAAAGAACCTTTCCATCTTAGATTTGGGCTGCGGAACGGGCGGATTATTGAACTTTCTACGGCAAAATAACTACATAAATCTTCAAGGGATTGACTATTCCGAACACTCCATTCACTTCTCGAAATTAAGGAATCTCAACGTTCAAAGAATGAATATTGATGATATTCAAAAGGTTTTTCAAACTCAAAAATTTGATGTGATTATCTGTAATGATGTGTTTTATTGTTTAGATAAATCGCAGATTATCAATGCTTTACAAAATATTTCTTTCTTGTTAAAGTCCGATGGTATTTTCCTTTCCAACAATAATGCCTTTAATATTTTCTACGGAACGCATGACATTGCAGTAGGGGGAAAGTGGCGATTTACGCTCAAAGATTTTCAAGAATTTACGTCTAAAACTGGTCTCAAAATTCAATCTCATTCTTATTGGACTTGGATGCTTTTTCCTTTGGTTTTATCCATCAGAATTTTCCAACAAATTCAACTGAAATTAGGTTTGATAGATACCTCAAAATTGGTATCGGACGTTAGTGTTCCGCACGTTTGGTTAAACGAATTTTTTTATAAAATGGTAAAAATAGAAGAGAAAACTTTAAGGAAAGGTTTTTTTGGAAGTTCGTTGTTTTTAAATGTAACACGGCAATCTTTGCCGTGATGCGAAGTCCAATTTATTCGTAGGCTTCACGGCAAAGATTGCCGTGCTACGTTTTACTTCTTCAAAAAATACCGTTCAAAAACAGAATTTTTCTTCAAAGAATATTCCAAAATTGCTTCTTCGTTTTTATAAGCAACTCGCTGAAATTCAAGTATATTGTTGGCTTTGAAAATAAACGGTTTTTCAATTGTAGTTAAAATATGTGCTTTTGAAGTAATTCCCTTGTATAATTGATTGAGGTTTGTGATGGAACTTAGGGCAATAAAAATCAATATCATAAATCCCAAAACAGAAGTCATTTTCAGCTTTTCAATCAACGTATTTCCCACTAAGATAGATAGAATAAAGAACGATGGAAATGCTACTCGAATATTGAAATCGTTATAAATACCAATTCTGTAAAAGGCAACTAAACAAGGAATTATAACAGCAATAATCCAGATATTTTGAGGCATTTTTATATAGAAACAAAGAATAAATCCCCAAATTGTAAAATTAAGAAATGTGTATATCAAATAAAAAATCCACCATTTCGAAACACCTGTTTGCCAAATAAATTCCGTATTTTTAGCATGAATCCCTTCTGTACTGACAAAGTATAAAAGCAAAGGTGAAAATGAAATAATTAGTAATAGCATTAAACCTAAATCTTGCCAATTTGTTTGTAAAAATAGTTTATGAGAATTTTTTATAAACAAAAAAGCCACAAAAGGAAACAATCCAATGGTAGTAAGTGGACTCCAAAACATCGTAGAGAGTAAAATAATCAACAGATATTTGAGGTCTTTTGAATTGTTTTTTTCTTTGAAAATATGAATCAATACACACGCCCCCAAACAAGCAGGCAAGGTATGTTGTGTAGCCCAAGCATAGTTTTTAACGAAGGTTTCGTTGATGAGTTTGAAATGATTGACTTGGAAATAATAAGGTCGCAGATATTCTTGGAATAATTCAAAATTTATCATCAGTTTTATGCCTAACCAAGCATTTGAAAAAAGAATAATAAATAGTATCAAAAATAAAGGTTTTTTAACATGAAAATTAGTTATCCAAAGAAAGGTAATCCATAATCCCAAAACACTCCAAACAAAAGAAAAATACTTAGCTGATGTAATGCCAAAAGCTTTGGCTAAAAGAGCAGTTGGTAAATAGTAACCAGTATAATAGCAGAGATAGGTTTTTTGTTGGGAGTAATATACGGGTAAATCATGCGTGATGAGGTCGTAATATTTATAGTTATTTGCCTGAAAATCATAAGTTTGTGGGCGAAATTCACCAATGCCCAAGATGAAATTAATTAGGATTGAAAGCCCCAAACAACTCAGGATTATTACGTTTGAATTGACTCTTTCGACGGGACTTTGTGGGATAGGCTGAATGGTTTTCCAAACATAAAAAAGTATTATTAAGGTACTCAAAACACCAATCCACAGATGAATCCAAGTCAGCAAAAATAAGACTGAGGGCAACAATAAGTAAAACAGTGTAATAATTTTGAGCGATTGAATGGTTTTCATCCTTGAAATTAAACGAAATTGTGGCGACAAGCAAAAAGAGGATTAGACTTTATTTTTGTACCTTTGCTTTATTGAGGTGAACGGTGCAAGGTTAAAAGTAAATGGTTCAACCATATTTTTGACTTTTTCCTTTTTCTGAATCGTTTTTCAATTTCGATTATGAGTGTATCTGAAATCCAAAAAGGCATCTTAGCAATGCCACACGCCTTTGTGGTTCTGCAACGTCTTCAAGATGCTTTGGAGAAGGAAAAAGAATTGCGTAAACATTTTTACGAAATCATTGAAGAAAACCGCAAAATGGAATTTATCAATGGTGAAATTATTTTTCATTCACCCGTAAAATTGAAGCATAATGAGGCTAATGGGCGTATTTATCGTTTATTGGCTGGTTTTGTAGATGAATACGACTTGGGATTTGTGGGTATAGAAAAAATATTAGTTTCTCTCACTCGCAACGATTATGAACCTGATGTTTGTTTTTGGAAACAATCAAAAGCAAAGGAATTTACGGAAGACCAAATGCAATTTCCAGCCCCTGATTTGGTGGTAGAAGTGCTATCAAAATCAACAGCAAATAATGACCGAACCACTAAATATGACGATTATGAAGCTCATGGCGTAAAGGAATATTGGATTATTGACCCAAGTAAGCAAACAATTGAACAGTACGTTTTAAGTCATAAAAAATACGAATTAGTTTTTAAGGGAAAAGATGGAATAATAGAAAGTGCAGCCGTCAAGAACTTTAAATTTCCCGTAAAAGCAATTTTTGATAAACGATTGACTAATAAGGTTTTAACAGAACTGTTGAAATGAATTCTAATACTTTCTATGCCAATAGAAGTGGGTTACTTGGAGCAATTTTCATTGTCCCACTCTTTACATTTATATTTTTTACATTTGGGCATTTAATTGAAAATGTAATATCCAAGCCACTTTTTATACTTGGATTGGTTTTAAATGGAATAATGTCTATTAATCCCCTTCTTGCTAAAATAATCATTAATCAAGAAGGAATAACATATTCTACCTTTTTTAGAAAAATCCTTATTCGTTGGGATGATATTCAAATATTTGGTGCCTATAAAGAATTGCGAGGATTAGAAAGCTTGGGGAAATTAAACTCATTTTTAAGATTGTACATTGATGATTTAGAGGTTGAATCTAAGTATGATAATATTTTTGAGAAAATTTATTTATACAGAACACTTTATCTCTTTATATCCACAAAACCAGATTTTATGCCAAATAATTTTGACCGAATAAGTAAGAGTTATATAAAATTCGATTACACCCCCAAAATTTTAGAAGAAATACAAAAATGGTTATTAATGTTAAATAAAAATGTTTGAAAATTTAAGCAGTAAAATCACTACCGCCATGCGTACCCTCAAAGGAAAGGGACGCATCACCGATGTAAACGTAGCCAGTACCATCAAAGAAATCCGTAAGGCTTTGATGGATGCCGATGTTAATTATAAAGTTGCTAAGGAAATCACCGATAGCATTAAGGACGAAGCGATGGGACAAAAAATCCTGATTGCCGTGGACCCTGGGCAGATGTTGGTGAAAATTGTTCATGAAGAACTGGTGAAATTGATGGGTTCGGATGTCCAAACTATTAATCTAAAACCCGACCCTGCCGTAATTTTGATTGCGGGTTTGCAAGGTTCAGGAAAAACAACGTTCTCTGGAAAATTAGCTCAATACCTCAAAAAAGGTGGTCGTAACGTACTTTTGGTGGCTTGTGATATTTACCGCCCTGCCGCTATTGACCAGTTGAAAGTCTTGGGTGAGCAAGTAGGCGTTGACGTTTACGCTGAACCTGAAAATAAAAATGCCGTAGAAATTGCTCAAAATGCGTTGGCGTATGGGCGTAAAATGGGCAAGCGTGTAATCATCGTGGATACTGCGGGTCGTTTGGCAGTTGATGAAATGATGATGAACGAAATTGCAGCCGTAAAGGATGCAATCAAGCCTTCTGAGATTCTGTTTGTGGTGGATTCCATGACGGGGCAAGATGCTGTCAATACTGCAAAAACCTTTAATGACCGTTTGAATTTTGATGGTGTTGTCCTCACCAAATTAGACGGTGATTCACGGGGTGGAGCGGCTCTTTCGATTCGTCATATCGTGGATAAACCCATCAAGTTTATCTCGACGGGTGAGAAAATGGAAGCTCTCGATCAATTCTATCCCGACCGTATGGCGAGCCGTATTTTGGGTATGGGTGATGTGTTGAGTTTGGTGGAAAGGGCTCAAATGGCGTTTGACGATGAGGAATCTGAACGTATTAACAAGAAAATTCGTCAAAATCAATTTACGTTTGAAGAATTTTATTCGCAGTTGCAACAAATCAAAAAGATGGGACCTTTGAAAGATTTGATGGGCATGGTTCCAGGAATGTCGCAAGCGGTGAAAGATGTGGACGTGCCAGATGATGCTTTTAAAAACATCGAAGCCATCATTCAATCAATGACGGTTAAAGAACGCCAAAAGCCCGATATTTTGGATATGTCTCGTAAGAAACGTATTGCCGATGGTTCAGGCACAACCGTAACGGAATTGAACAACCTTTTGAAGCAATTTGAGGGAATGAAGAAAATGATGAAGATGATGAATAATGTGCAAGATGGAAAAATGAAAATGCCAAATATGAAGAATATGATGAAGCGATAAATTTGTTTACTCATTTGCTCGAAAACCCTTCATTGACCTTCAATAAAGGGTTTTCTATTTATAAAGTTCAATACCACTCACTAAATACCTCTCACCCCACATACAATAATCCAAATAATTCCGTATTTTTGAAAAACTCTTTTTTCAAAAATATGAACAGAACTGAATTCCTCAGTAGCTTCATGCCTGCCGAAACGCAACAAACGGATTCTCTTGTTCCGTTTGCTCAAAAACTCACGCAACAACAAGCT
>JANXML010000257.1 GCA_025354645.1 Arcicella sp.
AAATAACTTCAACACAGGTATTCAGAATTTTATCTTCTTTGATGGAAGTACTGGAAATTCAATTGCTCCCATTACCCCAATGGCTCCGTGGGCACAAGATTTGGATGCCACTTTCAATAAATTTGATGTGAGTGGAAGTTTGAAATTGCCTTCTGCTATGACTCAGGCAGAACGCACAACCTTAGAAGGTAAATTAACGCATAAATTTGATACGCCAGCTCTCGGAAAAATATGTTTGCCTACCTTGGGTACTTTAAGTAGCTCATTGACAGCCGTTTGCGTAGGTGGTAGTGCTAACTTATCAGTTGCCATCACCAGTGCTACAGGACTATTTACGGTTGTTTATACAGATGGCTCAACGCCCGTAACGGTTAATAGTTATGTGAGTGGAACAAATATTCCCGTTACAGTAAGTGCTACAAAAACGTATTCAATTGTTTCAATCACTGATGCAATTGGCTGTATTTCAACTACTGGATTTACAGGAACACCAACGATAACGGTTAATGCTTTGCCAACTGCCACTATTGGCGGAACAACAGCGGTGTGTAAAAATGCAACTCCTCCAAACATAACTTTCACGGGTGCAAATGGAACTGCTCCTTACACATTTACTTACAAAATAGATGGTGGAACTGATTTGACAGTAACAACAACCTCTGGAAGTTCATCAGTAACTGTTGCCGCTCCAACTTCAACCGCAGGAATTTTTGTTTATACTTTGGTAAGTGTTACGGATGCTTCGGCAACGCTTTGTAATCAAACACAAACGGGTTCAGCAACGATTACAGTGAATGAATTACCAACCGTTAGTGCTGGTTCTAATGTCGCTATTTGTGCGGGAGGTTCAACAACCTTAATTGCCTCGGGAGCAACTTCTTATACTTGGTCTCCTGCCACGGGTTTGAGTGCCACAACGGGGACTTCAATTACAGCAAATCCAACGATTACAACTACTTATACCGTTACGGGTACGGATGGAAATAGTTGTTCAAATACTGCCCAAGTGGTTGTAACAGTAAATCCATTACCAACTTTTGCAACTACTTCAACTAATCCAAGTTGTAATGGATCTTCTAATGGAACGATTACAGTAACTACCTCTGCAACAAGCCCAATGTTTAGTAAAAATGGAGGAACTACTTATGTAAGTGGACTAAGCCCATACAATTTCTCAACATTGGCAGGTGGAGTTTATTCTATCAAAGTTAAAGATGCAAACACTTGTGAAAGCGTTGCTCAAAGTGTAACACTTACACAGCCTGCTTCAATTGTAGTTACTGCAACGCCAACCGCTGCTTTATGCTTTGGTGGTAATGGCTCGGCAGCTCTTTCTGCCACGGGAGGTAACAGCACTTATACTTTCACTTCAACGGGAGGAACAGTATTTGGAAGCACTTTAACAGCCCCTGCTGGAACTTACACCATTACGGCAACGGATGGAAATGGTTGTACAGGAACACAATCAGTAACGATTGGACAACCCGCCACCGCTTTATCAGCTACAACTTCACAAGTAAATATATTATGTTTTGGAGGAGCAACGGGTAGTGCCAGTGTTGTAGTTTCAGGGGGAACAGTTGGAAGTGGTTACACCTACGCATGGTCGCCTTCGGGAGGTTCAGCCGCAACAGCTACTGGTTTAGTCGCTGGGACTTACACAGTATTAATAACGGATGATAATGGTTGTACCTTATCAAAAAATATTACGATAACTCAACCAACATCCGCCACAACCATCACCGCTTCGAGCAATTCACCAGTTTGTGAGGGTTCAGCTTTGAGTTTAACTTCAACGCCAACGTCTTCAACAGGTAGCTTGACTTACCTTTGGACAGGTCCAAATACATTTACGGCTGCAACAAAAGATGCAAGTATTGCTACAACAACTTTGGGTGCAGCAGGTACTTACATGGTTAAAGTTACGGATGGTAATGGTTGTATGGCAACAGCCACAACAGCAGTAGTAATTAATCCTCTGCCAACGATTTATACAGTATCAGGAACGGGCGTAATATGTTCAGGAGTGGCTAATCCGATAATGTTGAGTGGCTCAACAATTGGCATTAATTACAAATTAACTGCCGTAGGTTACGGTGGTTCAGTATTGGCAGGAACGGGAAGTGCCTTAACATTTACACCTCCTGCTAACGTTTTGGCAACTTATACTATTGAAGCTACCAATATAGTTACAGGTTGCAAAGTGTTAATGACAGGTAGTGTTACCACAACCAATGCTACGAATCCAACGGTAACTATTACAGCACAAACAAATGTAAGTTGTTTTGGTGGAAGTGATGGAAGTGTAACCGCCGTAGCAAGTGCTGGTAGTGGTACTTACACCTATACAATTAGCGGTGGAGAATCTCAACCAACGGGAGTATTTACGGGTAAAACTGCTGGAACATATCCAATCGTAGCCACAGATGCAAGTACGGGTTGTGTTGGTACGATTAATGTAATATTTACGCAACCAGCAACACTTCCAACGGCAACAGTAGCAACCACTGGAACGGCTTGTGTGGGTAATACAGTTACATTGACCGCTAACGTAACGGGTGGAACTGCTCCATATACGTATTCATGGAATAATGCGGCTGCAACAACAGCAAATACTTTGGCTGTTACAACTACAAGTACAAACACATTGGTAGTTACTGATTCAAAAGGTTGTATTGTACCAACAGTTTCAAAAACGGTAACTTTCAATACGCCAGTAACGCCAACTATCACGGGTATAGCAACCATTTGTAGTGGTTCAACATTGAGCCTTTCAACCAGTGTAGCTGGTACTTACTTATGGACTGGACCAGGTACATATACTTCAACGAGTGCATTAATTAGTATTATAAATGCACAGGCAGCCAATGCAGGTACATACATCGTTACTGTTACAGATGCAAATAGTTGTGTAGCCAGTGCAAGTGTAATGGTTACTGTTAATCCAACGCCAACGGCAAGCATTGCTTCAACTTCGACTGTTCTGACTTGTGCAAATCCAAGTACGGCTTTAACGGCATCGGGAGGTTCAACTTATTCATGGACAGCAACAAATGGATTTACTGCTAACGTAGCAATTGCAAATGTTACATTACCTGAAACTTACACCGTAATGGCTTCAAGTTCAGCAAATTGTACTTCAACGGCGAGTGTAGTAATAACTGAAAATAAAACAACACCAACCGTCGGAATCACTTCAACGGCTACTGTTTTGACTTGTGCCGCTCCAATTACAACCATAACGGCTACGGGTGCTGATACTTATTCGTGGACAAAAACGGGAGGTGGTTTTACTGCCACAACCGCCAATGCAACAATTGCAATGGCTGGTATTTATACCATAGTTGGAACAAGTACTGCAAATGGTTGTACGGCTTCTGCGAGTGTAGCAATTACTGAAAATAAGGTTGTTCCAACAGTAACGGTGACACCAACATCGGCAATCTTGACTTGTGCAAATCCAAGTACGGCATTAACGGCAAGTGGTGCATCAACTTACGCATGGACAAGTACAAATAGCTTTACTGCCTCAACGGCAATTGCAACTGTATCAGCTATTGGAACTTATACGGTGATTGGAACAAGTGTAAATGGTTGTACGGCTTCGGCATCGGTAGTTATTACTGAAAACAAAGTCCTTCCAACTGTAACTGTAACTGGTTCAGCAACGGTTTGTACGGGTGAAACACTTAACTTAACTGCCACAGGTGGTGGTACTTACGCATGGGTTGGTCCAAACGCATTCAATGCTACGACTGCCGCAATCAGCCTTCCATTTGCCGTAGTTGCTTATTCTGGAACATATACAGTAACGGTTACAAATACCAATGGTTGTACAGCAACTGCCACAACGCTCGTAACGGTTAATGCCGTGCCAATTACGCCAACGGTTCAAGCTAACATCAATATTCCAGCTGGAACAAGCACTACTTTAACGGCAACGGGTTGTGCAGGAACGTTATTATGGTATAAAACATCCGATAATTCCCCAGTGACAATGCCTATTACGCCAACCGTAACGACCAGCTATTACGCAAAATGTTCGGTGACAGCCAATAGTGTAACTTGTATTGGTCAAGCATCTGGAAACGTGGTTGTAACGGTTGGACCAATGGTCATTATCAGTATTAAAACTGGCAATTGGGAAGATCCAACCACTTGGAACGTAGGTAGATTGCCGTTAGTAACTGATGATGTAACGATTGATAGTTCACACATTGTTACGATTACCAATAATACTGCAACTGCGAAAAAAATAATTTACAAGACGGGAGCAACACTCAATTTTGGCAACTCAATGTCTAAATTGACCTTAGGAAGTCTTTAAAATTATTTCATTAATTGTTAATCTTCAATTTATTCATTAAGTATTATTTTGGCTTGTTCATTTTCAAATTTCAGAAAATGAACAAGCTGAGGTAATCCTTATTGAAAAACAATAATTCAACCCTAATATTTTATCCATTATCTCTATGAAAACTTATGAACAACGGGGTGATGATTCCCTACTTATTATTAATCAGAAAACTTTAAAAAAAATTTCCATTAATAATGTAGTGCTGCTTAAAGGCGATGTCAATTATACCGTTTTTCATTTCCTCCACGGCAGAGAAAAAATGGTGGCACGAAGCATAAAATTCTTTGAAAAATTCCTTGAAACACATGGATTTTTAAGAATTCATCGTTCGTTTATGGTCAATCCGAATTACATCGAAATGTACAATTCCGAAAAGGAAATTTTGACGATGAGAAATGGTCAAGAAGCAACTATTTCCAGAAGACGGAAACACACGCTGGGAAGTTTAGTTGAATAAAGATTCTATTAATACACCAAAAAAAGGATTAGAAAATATTACTTCCTCATCCTTTTTGAATTATAATCCTTACTTTTAAAATTACTAATTGCTCAACAGTCTTCAATCAGAACATAAGTCCACGTGCTGTTTCTACAAATCCACGAATGTGACCTATTTCCAATCTTTTCTGTTAATTTTGTAATCCAAAAAATAATTCAATTCCATTTTTGAGGTATTTATTGTATAGAAACCTGAATTTTCTATGTTTCCAATATCTCTATATGATTGCAAACAAGCATTTAATTTGAAAACGATATTACTCCCAAAAATCCAGCAATCCTTCCGCACGGAAATTCCCTTGCCTTCTTCTAAATCAGAATCAAACAGAGCCTTGATTATCAATGCCTTAGCAGGTGGAAAAGACAACCTTTCCAATCTTGCAGAAGCCCGTGATACACAAACCATGATGCGACTTTTGGCTTCTGACGATGAAGTTGCCGATGTGATTGATGCAGGAACAACGATGCGGTTTCTGACTGCCTACTTTGCCATCACGGGTCAGCACAAAACCATGACGGGTACGCCCAGAATGTGCGAGCGTCCGATTGGCATTTTAGTGGATGCTTTGCGTTCGTTAGGGGCTGATATTCAATACGTTAATCAAGAAGGTTATCCTCCTCTGAAACTACAAGGTTTTAGTTTTTCAGGAAATAATCATCTTCAAATTCGGGGTGATGTATCCTCGCAATATATTTCTGCTCTTTTGATGATTGCTCCTATCTTACCCGATGGTTTAGTGTTGGAAATTATGGGTGAGTTAGGTTCAAAACCATACATCGAAATGACTTTGAAACAGATGGAGGCTTTTGGCATAACGATTCAGCGAGATTGGGACAATATGACCATCACAGTTGCTCATCAAGAATACCAAGCAATTCCGTATTCGATTGAATCCGATTGGTCAGGGGCAAGTTATTGGTTCTCAGCAATAGCACTCTCTGAACATGAAGATTCTGAATTAGAATTGTTAGGATTAAAAGAAAATTCATTACAGGGCGATTCTGTTATTACCGAGATAATGAGTCACTTAGGCGTTAAATCTGAATACACAGGTCGTGGTTTTAAACTTACTAAAATCAGTGCGAAAAATAGCTTAGAATGGAATTTTACTAATTGTCCAGATCTTGCCCAGACAGTATGTGTAGTGGCAGCCGCCAAACAAATACCGCTTACTTTAACGGGTATAGAATCTCTAAAAGTGAAAGAAACTGATCGTATTTTTGCCCTTCAAACTGAGTTAGCAAAAATGGGAACGAAATTATTAGAAGTAGAAAAAAATCATAAATATCTACTTACACCCTCTCCTACCATACAAATTCCTACATCCATTCATACCTACGACGACCACCGTATGGCAATGGCTTTTGCTCCGTTGGCTTGTTT
>JANXML010000266.1 GCA_025354645.1 Arcicella sp.
TTCTTAGCCAATGGGATTTCTGAAAATAAATTTCTAATTTTACTACTGATGATATTTTTCATTAAAGGCTGTTTTTGTTGCTTGAGAACTACAAATTTCAGCCTTTTTTTATTAATTCTAATTTTTCATCGGGTAGAGTACCACAAAAATACAAAATCTATTAAAATCCCCTATTTTGGTGCGGTAGCCCTACTAACGAATCCTAAAATATTTCCAAATGATTTGCCCTTATAAATATCTGCAACTGTGAGTTGAATCATGGCAAAAGCACCGCTGTATCCAAATCCATAAGAAATGGCGTATGTGTATGCTAAACTAAAATGATTGTCAATATATTTTAAACAAGTAATTCCAAAAATCAAGAAAATTGTCGCCAATATCAAGATGTTATTTTTGTTGTATTTATCAGAGAAATAGCCAAAGAAAAGTTTTCCAATAATACTGAACATAAAAAAAACGCTGGAAATATTCGTGGCATCGGCAAGATTAAATTTATGTTCATTCAAGTATAATCTTAAATGACTCAAAACGCCAAATCCGCAAAACCAAAAAGATGCTGTAATGATTAAAAGTACATAGAAAGTGGGGGTTTTTAAGGCATTCGACAAACTGATTCCTTGATGTGCTAAGAATTCATTTTCTTTGTCAGAAACCTTCATTGGTGCATTTTTAACAAAAATCAAAGGGATAAATGAAAGTAATGAACCCAAAACCGTTACGCCTAATAAAGCATTTCTCCAACCATATTCGGGCATTAAAAACTTAGCAAATTGAGGATATATAATACCCCCAAAACTTGACCCCAATAATAAAATTCCAACCGCAATTCCTCTTTTTTCATTAAACCAATTGGAAATTATGACCATACTCGGAATCAATCCTGAAAAAGTAATTGCAATGGAAAGAGCTACATAAATACCAAAGAATTGAAAATATGTGGTCATATTCGCCAACAAAATTTGAGAAATGACAGCTAACGAAATACCGAAAATCATTAAAGATTTTGGCGTAAACTTTGCCATTAAAAATCCAACAATTGGAGCAAAAAGAGCTATTATAATAAAATAGTATGAATTTGGTTTCACGACTTCTCCGTTTGTCCAACCAAATTCTTTAATAATTTCTGGAAAAAATGAAGGAAGACAATTTGTACTAATCGTACTGGAAGTGTAGATTACGAACAATAAAAATATTTGAACCCATTTTGAATCTGAGATATTGTTCATTGTCGATTTTAAATTAAAGCTCTGTCCAAATGCGTGTAACCGCCATCAACATAAATAATCTGCCCTGTTGTATGACTTGACCTTTTTGACATCAGAAAAACCACCATATTAGCAATTTCCTCTGTGGTCGTCATTCTTTTACCCAAAGGAATTTTATCGGTTATTTTTGCTAATGTCTCTTCAGGATTGGGTAAAGTTTTTATCCATTTATCGTACATAGGTGTGTAACATTCGGCAACAATAACAGCGTTAACTCTGATGCCATATTTCAACAATTCAACTGCCCATTCTCGGGTCAAGGCATTACGACCACCATTTGAAGCAGCGTAAGCAGAAGTGCCACCCTGACCTGTATCAGCCACTTTTGAACCAATATTTACGATTGATCCCTTTGACGCTTTCAAGTAAGGCAGGGCATGGTGAGCCAATAAATAGTAATGAATTAAATTGCTATGGAGCGATTGTATAAATCTTTCATAGCTCCCATTTTCTAATCCTACCCCATCGTTTATTCCTGCATTATTAATCAGACCATCAATTCTTCCAAACATCTTAACAACCTCATGAATTACCTTTTCACATTCTTTTGGATCTGATAATTCCGCTACAAAAGACCAGGCTTGTCCGCCTGCCGCATTAATTTTTTCGATGGTTTTGTTATTATCCTCCCTGTTTCTCCCAATAATTGCAACATAGGCTCCTTCAATTGCCAAACAGTTTGATATGCCCTCACCAATGCCTTTTGCACCCCCCGAAACGATAATTACTTTTTCTTTAAGCCCTAAGTTCATGTCGTAAGAATGAAGTGTAAATGATGGGTAATAAATGATAATGTTTTGATATTGAGAGATTTATAAAATAATTTAAAATTTAATTTGAAAATGATTCACAAGAATATCATACGTGAAATCATACAACCAGTCAAATTTCCAAAAATATTGTTAAAAATCTAAGGTTGCCAATTTTTTGCTGTTTGTCTTTGAATGCCTAATCCTTCAATGCCTAATTCCATCTCATCTCCTTCTTTAAGATATATCGGAGGCTTAAAACCCAAACCTACACCACTTGGCGTTCCCGTAGAAACGACGTCTCCTGGCAAAAGCGTCATAAATTGGCTTAAATAAGAAAGTATTTGAGGGATTTTAAAAATCAATTGGTCAGTGTTACTCTTCTGAAATGGTTTATCATTTATATTGAGCCACATTTGGAGATTATTGACATCAGATAATTCATCTTCTGTTGCTAAAAATGGTCCAAGCGGTGCAAAAGAATCGCAACCCTTTCCTTTACTCCAGTTTCCACCTCTTTCTAACTGAAATTCTCTTTCTGAAATATCATTATGAAGGCAATATCCAGCCACATATTCCAATGCCTCAGATTCTTCTACGTAAGTTGCTTTCTTACCGATGACAAAAGCTAATTCGACTTCCCAATCCGTTTTTGTAGAATTTTTAGGAATTGTTACTTCATCATAAGGTCCTGATAATGAAGTAGTTGATTTAAAGAAAATGATTGGTTCTTTTGGAATTTCAGCTCCTGATTCTTTTGCATGATCGGCAAAATTTAGACCAATACAAACAATTTTTGATGGTCGAGCCACGCATGATGCTATCCGAGAACTTGTTGGAATTTCGTGTAATTCATCTTGAACTTCACTCAATAATTGGTTCAATTTTTTGATACCACCCGTTTCAAAAAAATATTCGTTATAATCTTCCACAAACTGCGAAACATCATATTTAACATTGTTAATAATGACCCCTGGTTTTTCGTTACCTACTTCTCCAAATCTAAATAATTTCATGTTTTTGAGTGATGAATTATAAATTATTTTAAAATTAATGGCAACATTTTATCCGCCACAAATTGATTTCCTAATTCCGTCAAATGTACTCTATCGGTCGTTAGAATAGATTTTTCTTTATTCTCGGGATTGTTTTTAAGATTGTAATCCTGAAAATCCTTCCGTAAATCACATACAGGAATTTCATTTTTTGAGGCTATATTTCTTATACTTTTGCTATATTGATTCAAATCCCCATCCTGCTGATTACTGGCATCCGTGCGTTCACCAATGGCTGCGGGAGTGCAAACAATAATTTTTATATTATTCAATTTCATTTTATTAATTAACGCTTGGTAAAACTTTTCGAATTTATCTAAGTCCGTTCCAGTTCCAGAAGTAGCTTTATGCCAAACATCATTTACACCAACATAAATTATAACAATATCGGGCTTTTTATTTAACACATCATCCTCTAAACGAAGGTATAAATCATACACTTTATTACCCCCAATTCCCGCACCAATTAGCTCATATTTATCTTTAAGTCCTTGCTTTTCAAGCATTTGACCAATTTTAGTAATGTAACCCGTTGGTTGCACACCTGCTTGAGTAATTGAATCTCCAAAGAAAATAATCTTCTTTGGTTTTTCTTGAATAAATGAGGTCATCGACCACAGTAGCGAAATGAGTAAAAGTGTTTTTTTCATTTTTATTTTAGTTATTTAATCGAATAAATCCTCCATCAATGGGATAATCGCACCCTGTAACAAACCCAGCCTCATCAGAACAAAGATATAAGGCTAAATGGGCAATTTCCTCTGGTTTACCCATTCTGCCAATGGGTTGTGAAGCTGACAACTTTTCAAACATTTCTGTTTTATGATTTGGATAGTTTTTTTCTAAAAATCCATCAACAAAAGGCGTATGCACACGGGCAGGTGAAATGCAATTACAACGAATATTGTCATTTATATAGTCCTTCGCTACTGATAAAGTCATGGTCAATACGGCACCTTTTGACATTGAATAAGCAAATCTATCTTTAATGCCAACGGTTGCTGCCACCGAAGCCATATTTAAAATTACACCACTACCTTTAGATTTCATTATGGGTACAGCTACAAAAAGACAATTGTATATACCTTTTACATTAACCTCAAATATTCTATCAAAATCTTCCTCGGAAGTAGCTTCAAGATTTCCTATATGAGCAATTCCAGCGTTATTTACCAAGATATCGACCTTTCCAATTTCTTGGAAAATTTCAAGAACTTTTGATTGGGTTGCAATATTGCAAGCATAAGCCTTGGCAGTTCCACCATTGTTAATGATTTGATTTACAGTCTCTTCTGCTGCATTTTGATTAAGTTCTAAGATATTCACCATCGCTCCTTGTTGAGCAAATAGAATTGAAATAGCTTTACCAATTCCAGAACCTCCGCCAGTGATTACGACTGATTTATTTTTTAATGAAAACATAATTTATAAGGTAAAGATGTTGTTCACGAGTACCCATTTTTCACCTTCTTTTGCCATTGGTAATGATTTTTGAAAAGTCCAAATCAAATTTACCTAAACTTGAACTTTCTCGTTAGAGACAACCATAATCGCTTTTTTCTCAAAACTAAAATTATTAATCGTATCAATTATTATGAACATTCGAGTTTGTAGGAGATAGATTTGCATAAATTTAAAACCAACATTTTTAATGGTTTTTAAGTTTTCTGAATCCATATTTGTATGATAAATTCTGTGTTCATTTATCATTTTTCGTTGTCTTTCAAATCAAGTGTGAGGCAATATCTTTTCTTTTTCGAAGGTATTTTAAGCACAAAGAGAAGTAAAATTTACTTATACTCAAAATAATATTATAAAATAGTAGAAAAACTACATCACAGAACCTTTTTCAAAGTAGGAATCTTTATTTTAATTTATGTTTGTTATCTTCGTAAGTCACAAATACATTCATTTTAATAAGAACCTATGGATTTTTTGCATCAAATTTTTGGTAAAGATTTAGGGGCTGCTGCCTTGATTATTGGAAATTTAATTATTATTGAAAGTCTTTTATCGGTTGATAATGCGGCTGTTTTGGCAACGATGGTGATGGACTTATCGAAAGAAGACCGTAAAAAAGCATTGAAATATGGCATATTTGGAGCATATATTTTCAGAGGTCTTTGTTTGCTTTTTGCTTCAATTTTAGTGAAAATATGGTGGTTGAAACCAATCGGAGGATTATATCTTTTGTATTTATGTTTCGACTATTTCAGGCGTGAAAATACGCCTCAACAAGAAGATGATTCATTAGATAAAAAATCCAATTGGTTTTATAGAAAAACAATTGGAGCTTTCGGACCTTTTTGGGCAACTGTTGCTTTGGTTGAAGTAATGGATTTGGCATTTTCTATTGACAATGTTTTTGCCGCTGTTGCTTTCACCGACAATATGGCATTGATTTACATTGGCGTTTTCATCGGAATATTAGCCATGCGTTATGTTGCACAAGGTTTTGTAAAATTAATGGAGAATTATCCATTTTTGGAAACTGCTGCTTTTGTGGTAATTGGCGTTTTAGGTTTAAAATTAACTTCTTCTTTTTTCTGCCATTTTTATGAAAATAATTTCATCTGTAAATTCTTGGAAGGTGAAGAAGCTGATATGTATGTTTCATTGCTTACCGTTGGAATTTTTGTGGCTCCCATTATTACTTCTTACTTTTTCAATTACCCACATCACAAGCATAAAGAAGTTTAACTATGTCAAAAATAGTAATTTTAATTGTACGAGCATACCAAATAATTCTTTCCCCATTTTTGCCTAATTCATGTCGTTATACCCCAACTTGTTCTCAATATATGATTGAAGCAATTCAAGAATGGGGATTTTGGAACGGGTTTGGTTTAGGGATGAAAAGAATGTCAACTTGCCATCCGTGGGGTGGGCATGGTTTTGACCCTGTACCTAAAAAAAAGGTTTAAATTACTTCAAATAAAATCAATCAACACTATGCAAGCACTTTTTCAAAAACCATTTATTTACTTTTCAATGTTCTTTGCTTTTTTGATGTTGCAAACGAACCAATTAATTGCTCAAACCACTATTCAATCACCAGAAGAATTTTTGAATTTCAAAAAAGGAGAGCAATTTTTGAGACATCATCAGGTTGTTAGTTACTATGAATATATTGCTCGTCAATATCCAAATCAAGTAAAATTGATTCCATATGGTTCAACTAATGAGGGTCGTCCCTTGATTGTTGCAGTTGTTGCATCCTTAGAAAATTTCCCACAATTGGAAGAAATTAGAACCAACAATCTAAAATCTATTGGTCTGATGGAAGGCAAACCAACCAAAAAACAACCTGCCATTGCTTGGTTGAGTTATAATGTTCACGGCAATGAATCTTGTAGTTCAAACACAGCTCCTTTTACGATTTATGAACTCCTAAATCCTTCTAATTCACGCTCCAAAGCCATTTTAGCCAATTCAATTGTTATTCTTGACCCTTGTATTAATCCCGATGGATACGATAGATACGTTAATTTTTATAATCAAAAAGTAGGAGGAATTTACAATGCAATTCCTTCTTCGATTGAACACAATGAACCGTGGCCAGGAGGACGATTCAATCATTATTTATTCGATTTAAACCGTGATTGGGCTTGGCAAGTACAAAAAGAATCTCAAGAAAGAATGGCACTTTATCGTCAATGGATGCCACATCTCCATGCAGATTTCCACGAGCAAGGCGTTGAAAATCCGTATTATTTTTCACCTGCCGCAAAACCATATCATGAAGACATAACTCCGTGGCAACGAGAATTTCAGACAATTTTAGGAAATTATAATAAACGAGATTTTGATAAAAATGGGTGGTTATATTTCTCCAAAGAACGTTTTGATTTACTGTATCCATCTTATGGAGATACTTATCCGACCTATAATGGTGCTTTTGGAATGACCTACGAACAGGGCGGTTCAGGACGTGCAGGTTTGGGCATAATCAAAAGAGATGGTGATACTTTAACACTGAAACAAAGAATTGACCATCATTTTAGCACTTCGTATGCCTGTATGGAAGCACTTTCTGCCAATGCGGATAAAGCGGTTTCCGAGTTTATAAAGTTCTTCGAGAATTCTCAGAAATCGCCCATTGGACAATATAAGTCCTACATTTTCAAAACAAAAGGAAATGAAAGTAGAATAAAAGAATTTGTAAATTATTTAGAAAGAGAAAATTTCCAATATGGAGTTGCGGGTAAGTCTATGATGGCTTCGGGGTATAATTATCAAGAAGATAAAAACCAGACTTTTTCGGTAGATGCAGAAGACATTGTTATTAACCTCTTTCAACCTCGTTCTACGTTTTTAAAGATTTTATTAGAACCAAAATCGGTTGTGGAAGATTCTTTAACTTATGACATCACTTCTTGGTCATTACCATTTGCTTATGGTTTAAACACCTTTGCCGTGAAAGATAGAATTAACCCAGCTGGTAAACCTCAATTTCCGAATTCACTTTTAAAAATAGAAAAACCTTACGCTTATTTAGCAAAATGGAATTCATTTTCTGAATTAAAATTCCTAACGGCTTTGTTCAAGAAAGGAATAAAAGTTCGGTCGGCAGGAAAAGCATTTGAAGTTGAAAATATGGCTTTTAATGAAGGTACATTGGTGATTACACGTACTGGTAATGAAAAAATAGGAGATAATTTTGATAAAATTGTTAAGGCAGAAGCAGAACGTTTAGGGGTGACTTTATCAGCGGTTTCAACAGGTATGTCAACGAAAGGGTCAGATTTTGGGTCAGACAATATTAGTTATTTGAAACCGCCAAAAGTGGCTATACTCTCAGGAGAAGGCATTGTGCCAACTTCTTTTGGAGCCACTTGGCATTTTTTCGATAAACAATTAGAATATCCTTCTACTATTTTAGGAGAGAGCTATTTTTCAAACACTGACCTTTCAAAATTTGATGTATTGATTCTTACAGATGGCAATTATGGAAAAATATTAGGTGACAAAAATCTGGATAAAATTAAGGATTTTGTGAAAGCGGGTGGAAAATTAATTGCCATTCAAGGTGCCTTAAATGCCTTGGCAGGAAAGGAAGGTTTTGAGTTGAAGCATAAAGAAGAAGACAAGAAAAAGGATGAAAATAAAGATAAGGAAAACGAAAAATTGAAAATTTATGGGAATGCCGAAAGAGAATCTGTATCGGATGAAACGCCTGGAAGTATTTATAAATTAACGATGGATAATACAAATCCGCTTGCATTTGGATTTGAAAAAACATATTTCAGTTTAGTACTTGAATCATCTGATTATCAGTATCTTAGCAACGGATGGAATGTAGGCGTAATTAAAGAAAAAGCCATTGTTGCGGGTTTTGCAGGAAATAAGGCACAGGATAAATTAAAGAATTCATTAATTTTTGGGACACAGGATTTAGGACGTGGACAAATTATTTATTTAGCAAATGACCCAATTTTCAGAGGCTTTTGGCAAAATGGAAAACTACTGTTTGGAAATGCGGTTTTTGTGGTGGGAAATTAAAAATAGGTATGAGATCGTAGGTATGAGATTTTAGTTATATAAGGTTAATTATATTTTACTTAATACCTCATACCTGCTAACTAATAATTCATACCTCACTAAGACTTACTTTTTTAGAATATACCTAAAAGCAGTTCCTGAAAGCGTATATCCAGTAGTATTAGCAGTCGAAAAAACCTTATAATTTACGTTCATTAACCCGCTTGCCCCTAAATCTTGAGCTTGAAGCACCATTCTATCTAAAAGAGCCTTTTTCTGTTGTTGGTCATTACCACGCTTCAACATTCTACCTTTGTACAATTGGTCGGGTTGAATTGGTGTTTCGTCCGAAATTGACAATTTCTCAAGACTTTCCGTTTGTGCTTGGGGTAGTTCATTTCCAATTAAAATTTCAATCGGATATTTATCAGGAATCTGAAATCCCAAACCATCATGTCTATCATTAGAACCTGTTTGATAATTTGGTTGATAATAGGAAGTGGTTTGTAAATTTTTGTTTGATTTACAAGATGAAATGATGATGCAGGAGAAAGTAGTCAGGAGAAAAAAGAACGTTGCTTTCTCAAAACTTGATAATCTCAAGGATTTAAACCAAATACCTAATACCTTATACTTCATATCTATTTTATACTGTTTCTGAATCATAGATTAATACCTTTTCCCAAAGGTGTTTACATTCTTCCACAAATTTAAGATGTATAGGGTGAACTTGATAAATATCATGTCCTTCAACATCATTAAAAACAGTTAGTTCGCAATAATCGTAACTTCTGTCAATTACGGGGCGATCTGTTGCCGCTGGGGTTCCAACATTAAACGTAAGAAGGGATTCAATATTACCGAGTGACTTAACACCATCGACAAATTGTTGACGCTCTGCGTTTGAGAGGTCTTTTTTCAACCAAAAATTTACTACGTGAACAAACATAATTTATTTAGAATTTGTGAATATTATATTAAAATTCGTGAGATTAGAATTACCTTTTTTAAAATTATCAATTATAATTACATCTATAAATTATCTTTTGCAATTACAGCAATCATTCTTTCTGCTAATTCATAAGATGCTTTCATTAAAGGCAAACGAACATCAGAACTACAAATTCCTTTTAATTCCAAGATTTTTTTAACGCCAACGGGATTACCTTCTTCATATAAAAGTGGATCAATTGCCAAGAAATTTCCTAATATATTTCGTGCTTTCAAAAAATCACCTTCCAAAGCAGCATGAATCATTTCTGTAAATTTTGAAGGGATTGCATTAGCTATTACCGATATAATTCCAACGCCTCCACAAGCAATCGTGGGAACAGCCTGCACATCATCACCCGAAATCAAAAGAAAATCTTCGGGCTTATCTTTATTAATTTCCATGCATTGTTCAATAATACACGAAGCCTCTTTTATGCCGATAATATTTGGGTGTTGAGCTAAAGTCAAAGTCGTTTCAGAAGTCATATTTATTCCTGAACGTCCAGGAATATTATACATGATTACTGGCACAGGACTTGCATCCGCAATAGCACTATAATGAGCGATTACCCCTCTGGCACCAGGTTTATTATAATACGGACAAACCGAAAGAATTGCGTCAATTCCTTGAAAATCAATATCCTTAAGTGATTGAACAACGTATGGTGTATTATTACCACCAACGCCATAAACCAGTGGAAGTTTCTTAGTGTTATGCTCCTTTATAAAATCTAAAATCGATTTTTGCTCATTTTTATCGGTGGTTGCTGATTCACCAGTTGTGCCATGCACTACCAAATAATCCACACCTCCATCTGTCACGTGTTGAATTAATTTTTTTAATCCTTTATAATCAATTTGCCCATCTGCAAACATTGGGGTTACTAAAGCTGGGGCAACCCCGTGAAATTTTGGTCTCATTTTTATTTGTATTCCACGATTCATCAGAATCGTACTTTGAGTAGTGTAATGATTCCTCAGAATCGTGAAACATTTTACAACATTTTTAAAAAATCATCTTCAGAAATAATTGAAACATTCATTTTTTGAGCTTTTTCTAATTTAGAAGGACCAGCTTCTGACCCTGCAATCAAATAATTCAATTTCCCTGAAATGCCACTCAATACTTTCCCTCCGTTGGCTTCAATCTTCATTTTCAAGTCGTCTCTTTCAAAATTCTGAAATGTTCCCGAAATTACGAAAGTTTTTCCCGCTAACGTATTTCCTTCCATAACTATTTCAACTGCATTGTGTGTTAATTGTAAACCTGCGGCTTTCAATCGAGCGATAAATTCCTGATTTTCAACCTTTTGGAAGTATTCTACAACGCTTTGAGCTATACGTCCTCCAATTTCTGGAACTTGTAATAATTCTTCCAAAGTTGCTTTCGAGATATTATCAATATCATTAAAATATATCGCTAACTTTTCCGCAACGGTTGCCCCTACAAATCTTATTCCAATTCCAAATAATACTTGTTTAAAAGGAATTTCTTTTGATTTTTCTACTCCCATTAAAATATTTTGAATTGACTTTTCTTTAAATCCATCTAAATCAAACAAATTTTCACGTTTTAAATCGTACAAATCAGCGGGATTTTTAACTAAACCTTTCCGATAAAACATTTCAATTGTTTCTGTCCCAATATTGTCAATATTTAAGGCTTTTCGTTGAATAAAATGTTCAATTTTACCTTTAATTTGTGGTGGACACCCTGATTCATTTGGGCAATAGTGATTCGCTTCCCCATCTTTTCTAACTAAAGAAGTTCCACACTCTGGACAAGTTGTAGGAAATTGAATATTATCAAGTTTATCAGTTCTTTTCTCAAAATCTACACTGGTAATTTTAGGAATAATCTCACCACCTTTTTCTACAAAAACGTAATCTCCAACGTGCAAATCTAAGCGAATTATTTCATTGGCATTATGAATACTGGCACGTTTGACGGTTGTACCCGCCAAGAGAACAGGTTTTAAATTGGCAACTGGCGTAATATTTCCAGTTCGCCCAACTTGATAACTCACTGATTCTAAGAGCGTTGAAACAGATTCTGATTGATATTTATAAGATATTGCCCATCTTGGAGATTTGGCAGTAAAGCCCAAAATTTCTCTTTGTGCAAATGAATTTAATTTTATAACAATTCCATCAGTATTTAGTGGTAAAGAAAAACGTTTTTTATCCCATTGATTTATAAAAGCCAAAACCTCATCCATACTTTTACATTTTTCCCAAGTCTGAGAAACGTTGAATCCCATTTCTTTTAACCGAAGCAAACTTTCTTCATGGGTACTAAATATTTCTTCATCTGAAAGGAATTGATAAATATAACAATCCATTTTTCGTTTTGCTACAACACCCGAATCTTGCATCTTAAAAGTTCCAGAAGCCGCATTTCGAGGATTCGCCAAGAGTTGTTCACCAATATCTTCCCGTTCTTTATTCAAGGCATCGAAAGTAGTGAGGGGCATAAAGCCTTCTCCACGCACCTCGAAGCGAATTGGCATATTTTTTGCTTGAATATTCAGTGGAATTGTTCTGATTGTTTTTACATTTGCAGTTATATCGTCGCCTCTCACGCCGTCGCCACGGGTAATGCCACGAGACAAAGTCCCTTTTTCGTACCACATGGACAATGCCACGCCATCAAATTTTAATTCACAAATGTATTCGTAATCTGCACCTCCAAGACCTTTACGAACTCGTTCATCAAAATCCGCCAAGTCTTTTGCATTATACGTATTTCCCAATGAAAGCATTGGGTATTTATGCGTTACTGATTCAAATTCCTTTGAAATGGTTCCACCAACTCGATGGGTCGGAGAATCTTCACGAACAAAATTTGGATGCCGATTTTCTAAATCTTGAAGCTGAACCAAAAGCCTATCAAATTCAAAATCAGTTACTTCTGATATTGAATTTTGATAATATTGGAAATTCAAATTATTTAGTTTGTCAGTAAGTTGATTGATTTCTTCTTGTGGAGTCATGGAGATAAAATTAATTTTTGACTAAATTAACGCCAAAAAATAAGTTATAGTTAGATTTTTACTAAAAACCCTTAAATTTACAACCTTACGCTTGTAATTTGCAAAATCATGAAAAAAGCCTTTACTTACTCAATCATTAATTTTTTAATGATTTCTATATTTCTTTTTCAATCCCATACTTCATTATCTCAATCATTTGTCAGATTTGGAATAAGAGGCGGTGTCCATGCGGGTACCCAATTCGGTAGAGCAATTATTACAAATCCGAAAGGAACTTTAATTGGTTTTGAAGGAGCTTTGTTTGCTAACATCGAACTTTCTGAGGACATTTCTCTTTGCCCTGAAATCGCTTTTAGTCAAAAAGGTTTTAAAGTCGATAGTTTGGAAATTACTTCAAATTATTTTGAAATACCTCTGTTACTAAAAATCAATATGGGTGATGGAGGAATATACACAATCATTGGACCGTATGTTTCATATTTGCCGACTGTAAACGTAAAAGCTCCAAATGAAAAAGCCCTTGGTTTTGGTGGAACTTTCGGTTTAGGAACAAGGGTTGGCGACCATTTATTAATTGAAGGAAGATATAACTTTAATGGTAATATATGGTCTTTAGGAAGCGATAATAGTAATCCTTATGGATTTAGGAATACAACAATTGCATTATCTCTCGGATATTTATTTTAAACATAAACATACACTGTGAAGCCTTCTTGAAATTATCAAGAAGGCTTTTTTATTGTTTAGGGGATATATATGTAATAATTTTGCATTTAGCAGTCTTTTATTTTCTGTAATAAAGGCTGGATTTTAATATTAATTAAAAAAAATGAATTTATCTCGCTTCTCCATTCCCATTTTATTTCTAATTATTGTCTTGGCATCTTTATTAAGAATTTATAATCTTGATAAACATGGTATTTTTTTCGACGAAAAAGCATCGGTTTTGGTGAGTCAAGGAATGGCAATGGAAGGTAATACGCAAAAAAATTGTTTCTATACCAACGGAAAATTAACTTTTACTCCAAAAGAATTTTGGGCAAAAAAGTCCTTAGAAGATTATTATGATGCCATCAGAAGAAGCGATATTGGCAATAGTCCTTTTTATTACGTAATGCTTCATACTTGGATAAATATTTTTGGCATTTCCGATTATTCCATCCGATTCTTATCCGTTTTATTCAGTATTTCAACTATATTACTTCTATTTTTATTTATTAAGGAGCATTTCAAAAACCTTCAATTAGCCTTATTGGCTTGTTTTTTAATGGCAATTGAACCTTTTTTTATTGCATACAGTCAGCAAGCACGAAATTATTCTTTAAGTTTTTTCTTAACACTTTTAGCAACTCATTTCTTCTTAAAAATCATTAAGAACGAAGAGAATGGGACGAAAAATAATCTATTGTATTTGTTTTACGGCATACTGTCTGCCTTATGTTTGCTGTCTCACTTTTTAACAGCAACGGTATTTATGTGTCATGGATTATACGTATTATTATTCGTCAGAAAAACACGTCCTTGGATATTATTGGCAATATCTTTAAGTATTGGCGGATTGGCATTTGGCTATTGGATTCTTTATGGTGGAGGCAACTATACTTTCTCAACATTAAGTTATCAAGCCAAAATTTATTACAAAGAAGCTCATCAAATTCCTAACCCACATGCGGGTTATATTGACCCAGCAACATTCACTAACGTAACTAAAAAATCAATACCAATTCTTACAGATTTATTTATTTCGAGTAATAATATTTTAAATGATACGATGGGAAAGAAGAATATAATGGTAGCAATATTGATTTCAATTTTCTCGGTATTTTCGTTAATCAAATTTCAAAAAACGGGGCAGAAATTATGGATTGGGGTTATTTTAGGAATTAATTTAATTGGAATTTTTGTATATTCAATTTCAAAATTTCAATTTTTAGCATTAGTAAATTGTGGATTATTGTTTTATCTTTTCATTGAATATTGGCGAAATACAAAGGATGTGATGTTAAAAAAACAAAACTGGTTACTACTAATTTTAGCTTTTTTACCAACAATTTTTTTAGTGTTAGTCACTTTTAAAAATGGACACACTTTCGGACTTTCTCAACGATATTCTGGATTTTCTTTTCCTTATTCAATAATTATTGTCAGCTTGGCACTTTTGCAAGCAAATGTTAAGTCTAAACCCATAAATTACATTATTTGGGCAATTTTTATTATACATTTATCATACGTGGGTTTGACAGTAAAGAAGGTATTAAATGATGAATCTTTTAAGTATAATTATCGGGATAAAGCCCGTTTTGAAAACCCTTATCCGCTGATAGCCAATAAGTTAGAGAGAATGTATAAGACAGGAGATACCATCGTTTATCCTTCTTACGTCAAAACTTTTTATGAATCGGACATTTATACGAAAAATATTAAAAGGTCGGTTTTAGATGCTCAATACGTAAATTTATATTTGCCAAAAGATGCTGAATTTGTACAAATGATTGATGTAAGTGAAGCAAACAAGGTGATTCTAAGAAAAAAGGATGGTCTGAGAGTTCAAATTTTTGATTTGAAAGGAGATAATTTAAGATATTAAAATAACCAAAAATAAATAATGAGTACTATATTAATTGCCCCATCGGTGCTTGCCGCCGACTTCGCAAACCTTCAACGTGATATTGAAATGGTTAATCTTTCACAAGCTGATTGGTTCCATATTGATGTGATGGACGGACACTTTGTTCCGAATATTTCGTACGGAATGCCTGTGATTGAAGCCATTAAAAAACACACTAAAAAACCCCTGGACGTGCATTTGATGATTGAGAAACCAGAAAGATACATTGAAATTTTCAAGCATATTGGAGCTGATATTATCACGGTGCATCATGAAGCCACTGTACATTTACACAGAACGCTTCGCCAAATAAAAGATGTTGGATGCAAAGCTGGTGTAGTGTTGAATTTATCGACTCCGATTTCTGTTTTAGAAGATATTTTACCTGAATGTTACATGGTTTTGCTAATGTCCATTAATCCAGGATTTGGAGGACAAAAATTTGAAGAAATTACGATTAATAAAGTTAAAAAACTTAGAAAAATGATTGACGAGCAAGGCTTAAACACACTAATTGAAATCGATGGAGGTGTAAATCAAGAAACTGGTCAACGATTGGTTGATGCAGGTGCTAACGTGTTGGTGGCAGGCAGTTACGTTTTCAATAATCCTAATCCAATTAATGCAATTAAACAATTGAAAAATATGAAGAGAAACCGATAAACATTCAATTTTGAAGTTATAGATTGAACCCTAATTAATTTTCAGGGTTCAATTTTATTCAGAAATAATTAAAATAATATTTTCCTTTGCTAATCCTTCAAAATCGATTTCATATACATTTTTCAAAGATAATCTCGTCCTTGATTCCATTAAACGATTCTGCACTTTAAAGACTGTGTTAATAATAAAACAAAAGCATTATTTTTCACTTGAAATATTTCTTCTTCCCTTCCACCATATTTTCCAATAATTAATTTTTTAGGTAATTATTTATTAGAAATTTTAATTAATTTATTCTTATTTTCATCTATACTGAATGTATCAATAATTAATTTTCCTCCTTTATTTCATCATATTTTATCCATATTTCCAAATAATTAATTCAGTCGTTTTGATGAGGATTTGAAATATGTTGGAACAATAGTATCTACTGAACTTTTACAGGCAACAATAATAGGGGCAATAGTCATTAATCCTGGACTTGACAAGCCCAATTCAAAAATTCTTTTCTTTACTTTTTTATTTTGATTTAGTTATGTAGGCGGTAATTATATTAACAAATACATTCTCAGGTTGATTTATAGTGCTTTTGAATTATTTGAAGTTTGTTAAAATATCTTAAAATTATCTTATCAAGATTTAATCATTTCCCATGAAAGTACAGGACAGTAAACCAATATGATTTTTTAAATTTGAAAGATATTAATAAAAAATATACTTATTTTTATGAACTAATTCATGAAAACTAATCAATTAAAATGAAAAATATCTTCATCAAATTTTTTTTATCTGCAATAGTGGCACTTGCAATTGCATCTTTTATTCCTGTGAGGACAACCGAGCCATCTATTGCAGGAATTGAAATTCCAAAAGTCGAAAAGCTAAAATTAACCGAAGGATTTAAGGCAGAACATCTTTACAGTCCCTCAGAAAATAATCAAGGCTCTTGGGTCTCTATGACTTTTGACGATAAAGGTCGAATGATTGTTTCCGATCAATACGGCTCATTATTCCGTTTAAAAATTCCTGCAATTGGTTCTGGAAATCAAAAAACGGAAATTGAAAAGCTAACGATTGGCAAAGGGTCAAACATTGATACCTTAGGAATGGGATATGCACAAGGGCTATTGTATGCTTTCAATAGTTTGTACGTAATGATTAATAACAACAAAAATAACGATGTTTTTACTCGTAAAAGTGGACTTTATCGACTTCAAGATTCAGATAATGACGACCAATACGATAAATTGACTTTAATAAAAGAATTGGTTGGTGAAGGTGAACATGGTCCTCACAGTATTGTTTTATCGCCCGATAAAAAATCGCTGTATGTCATATTAGGAAATCATACCGACATTCCTCCGCTCGATTCATACCGATTACCGTCAAACTGGCAAGAAGATAATTTATTTCCCTTAATAAAAGACCCTCGTGGACACGCTAACGACCGTTATGCACCAGGAGGATGGATTGCAAACCTTGACCCAGAAGGCAAAAAATGGGAGTTATTCAGTGCTGGGTATCGAAACGCCTTCGATATGGCATTTAATGAAGTAGGTGATTTATTTGTTTATGATGCCGACATGGAGTGGGATTTTGGATTGCCCTGGTATCGCCCAACTCGGATTTGTCATGCCACCAGTGCGAGTGAATTTGGGTGGAGAACGGGTAATAGTAAGTGGTCGCCTACATTTCCTGATAATCTACCTCCCGTTATCAACATCGGGCAAGGTTCACCAACCAATTTATTACATTTGAAAGACGCTAAATTTCCTGCAAAATATAAAAGTACACTTTTAGCTTTTGATTGGAGTTTCGGAATAATTCATGCCATTCATCTAAAACCATCTGGTTCAACGTATTCAGGTGAAAGAGAAGAGTTTTTGTCGGGATTGCCTTTGCCGTTAACGGATGGAATAATTGGTCCTGATGGAGCTTTATATTTCTTAACGGGTGGTCGTAAATTAGAATCAGATTTATACCGAGTTTCTTATGTGGGAAATGAAAGTACTGCCTCAATTGCTCTAAAACCAATTAATTCAGCCAATTCTTTACGAAGGAGTTTAGAACAATACCACACAGGCGAACCAAATAAAGAGGCAGTAAAAGTTGCATTTCCTCAACTTAAAAATCCAGATAGATTTATTCGATATGCCGCTCGTTTGGCACTTGAACATCAACCTGTGAACGAGTGGCAAAACCTGGTTTTAAATGAAAAAAATCCAATTGCTCAAACGCAGGGTTTAGTATCTTTAATTCGGATGGGAAAAGGAGAAAAGAAGAATGAGATTTTGAACGCTCTTTTAGCTATTAATTTCAAAGCCTTAACTCAACCCCAACAGTTGGACTTATTAAGGGCTTTTGAATTGGCATTTCTTCGCATGGGTCAGCCAGAAGCAGTTTTAAAAACAAAGATAATTGCTTATTTGAATCCGCTTTACCCAGCAAATTCCGCCCATTTGAACCGTTCATTAAGTAAGGTTTTGATTTATTTGGATGCTCCTGAAGCCGTAGCAAAAACGCTCAAATTGATGGACATAAAAACGGAGCCTGGCAGTAATGAATTAAATATTGAAACTGCCACAGCATCAAGTGATTTGATTTTACGTAATCCCCAATATGGTGCAGATATTGCCGCCATGTTAGCCAATATTCCTCCTGCACAACATACCTATTATGCCACAATGCTAAGTTTAGCAAAAGTTGGTTGGACTCCTGCATTTCAAGATAAATATTTTAAGTGGTATTATGATGCCTTCGGTTACAAGGGTGGCAGAAGCTACGTAGGATTTTTAGATAGAGCGAGGAAATTAGCCTTAAAAAATGTCCCTGAAAGCAAAAGAGCCTATTTTGATAAACTATCAGGGGCAGAAAGATTGAGTAAAAATGGAAACGAATTAATTCCTGTGGACGCACCAAGAGGTCCTGGTGGATATTGGAAATTAGAAACCGCTCTCCCACTTGTTGAAAATGGCTTAACGAATAGAAGTTTTGAGCAAGGGAAAGCAATGTTTTCCGCAACAACTTGTAAAATGTGCCACGCAATGAGAGGTGAAGGTGGTGCAATCGGTCCTGATTTAACTCAATTGGGTACTCGTTTTTCTTCAAAGGATATGCTGGAAGCCATTATTCATCCTGATAAAACCGTTTCTGACCAATACGCTGCAACGCAATACAGTCTAAAAAATGGCAGTTCGATTGTTGGACGATTGATTAATGAAGATAAGAATTATTACTACGTTTCTCAGAATCCATATTCACCAGACGTTTTAGAAAAAGTATTGAAAAAAAATGTAGTTTCAGCTAAATACTCAGCCGTTTCAACCATGTTTGGCGGGTTGATTAATGGTTTAAATGCCGATGAAATGAAAGATTTAATGGCTTATTTAATGGCAGGAGGAAACGATAAAAATCCTATGTTCTCGGCAACAAAAACTGACGTTAAGAAAGATGGTAAGTGATTTTATCAAATAAAGCAAAATTAAAACTTACTTCAATGAAAATTAAAAGCAAGGTTGCTTACTGGCAAATTGGACTGTTAATCATAATGATTTCCATAAGTTGCAAAGTATCAAATCCAAGTCAAAATAGTGAAAAAGGATTTGTAGCAATTTTTGATGGAAAAACCTTGAATAATTGGGAAGGTGACCCAGCGTATTGGCGAGTTGAAAATGGAAATTTAGTGGGTGAGATTACGCCCAAAACCCTCTTAAAAACTAATTCATTTATTTCATGGAAAGGTGGTGAACCCGCCGATTTTGAATTGAAAGGAGAATTTAATATTACCGAAAAAGGAAATTCGGGCATTAATTATCGAAGTGAAAAATTATCCGATATTCCTTTTGCTTTAAAAGGTTACCAAGCTGATATTGATGGTGAAAATCGTTATACTGGACAAAATTATGAAGAACGGGGTAGAACAACTTTGGCATATCGTGGACAAATTACCAGCATTAATTCACAGTCAGGAAATATGAAACCCGCAGATATGAAGATAAAAGTAAAAAATAATGCTTGGTCTGATTTGAAAGTTTTGGGTTCATTGGGAAGTTCGGATTCTTTAAAAACCAACATTAAAAGTCAGAATTGGAATTCATTTCATTTGATTATTAAGGGCAATCGTTTACAGCATTTTATCAACGATATTTTAATGAGCGATGTTACTGATAATGACGTAGTTAATGGAAAATCAAAGGGAATTCTTGGCGTACAAGTTCACGTGGGACCACCTATGAAAGTTCAGTACAGAAATTTACGTTTGAAACAATTATAAGATGAATAAAATAGGTTTTAATGTGTTGGCTTGGTCGGCGGGGGTTTCCGAGGATTTATTTCCTATTATTGAAAGATTAAAATTAATTGGGTATGATGGGGTTGAATATTTTGTTGGTTCTTCAAACGAATCCGAATATAAACGTTTAGGAAATCATTCACAAGAAATTGGTTTGGAAGTAACTGCCGTGACCGTTGTGAGTCCAGATACAAACCCCATTAGTGATTCGGCAATTATAAGAGAAAAAGCACTCGACCGCCTCAAATGGTCAATTGACCGAGCTTTTGACTTAAATGCTCGAATTCTTTGCGGTCCTTTTCATTCCGCTCATGCTCATTTTTTAGGTCATCCTTCTCTTGAAGAAGAATATAAATGGAGTTCAGAAATTTTGCATGAAGCAGGAGAATATGCCCAAAAAGCCAACGTAATCTTAGCCTTAGAAGCCCTTAATCGCTTTGAATGTTATTTGTGCAATACGATGGAGCAGTTATCAAGATTAGTCAAAATGATAAATCATCCAAACGTAAGAGCCATGTTTGATACGCATCATGCCAATATTGAGGAGAAAAAATATCTTCAAGCTATTCAAACCATTTCACCTTTTTTGAGTCACGTACACATCAGTGAGAACGACCGTGGAACGCCTGGCGATGGTCATGTACCTTTTGATGACGCTTTTTCTGCTTTGGCGAATGTAAATTATACAGGTTGGTTAACCATTGAGGCTTTTTCAAGAAATGACCCTGATTTTGCAAATGCCATCAACGTTTGGCGTGAATATAATGACCCATGGCATATTGCAGAAAATGGTTTGATTTTTATTAAGGAAATGTGTTTGAAACATGGACTATAATAATGGCACGCCGATTACGCAGATACTTCGTAACGCAGATTTTCACAGATTTTTGGTAATTACTTACGAAACAGTTTATTTATGCAATCTAAATTTAAAACTTTTGTTATAAATTTCATTTGGTTTATTTTAATGGTAGGATTAACTCTACTGATTGCAATATTACTTTTCGGACAGTCATTTTTAGAAGGTCATGCACATATTATATTGCATGATTCATATTTTGTATTTCCAAGTTGGTATATTTTTATCCCTATGTTTTTTATCACTTTGGCATTCTTCTACTTAATAAGTAAAAAATTTAGATAATCAAAAATAAAAATCTGCGAAAATCTGCGTTGCAAAGCATCAGCGTAATCTGCATGCCAAAAACAAAATGAGTTATCAAGATAAAATATCAAATCCGTCTCAATTGGGAGGCATAGAAACCTCGATTCTGGACAATGGACAGGCAAAAGGTGTTCGGATTGCGTGGTTTAATACGGGGAGTGGCTTACGGTTTAAAGTGGTCATTGACCGTGGCTTAGACATTGCCGATGCCGCTTTCAACCAACATAATTTAACTTGGATTAGTCATAACGGAATCTCATCGCCGCAACCTTTTTCTGATAAAGGAATTGACTGGCTCAGAACTTTTCATGGCGGATTATTGACCACCTGCGGACTCTCGCACGTGGGCGGACCAGAGTCTGATGATTTTGGAACAAGAGGCGTTCACGGACACATCAGTAATATTCCTGCCGAAATAGAATCCATCATTCAGCCTGACCCTTTGCGGGGTAAAATGGATATGAGTATCACAGGAATTGTGAAAGAATCACGGATTTTTGGGTTTAATTTGGAACTGCGAAGAACGATTTCCGCAACCCTTGGGAAAGCCGAAATCAGGATTCATGACGAAGTAATTAATCGTGGCAATATGCCCGCCCCTTTGATGCTTTTGTACCACTTTAATTTTGGTTTTCCCTTAGTAGATGAAGGCACAAAAATTCTCTGGGAAGGTGCTTGGGAGCCACGATTTGGGAAAGAAAAAGCGAAGATTTTTAATCAAGGAAATAATTTCAAAACCTGTCCAGCACCCATAAAAGACCATAATGGTTCGGGCGAAGAAGTAGTTTTTATCGACCCAAGTACCAATGAATCAGGCGATTGCGTTTGTGGATTACAAAATGATAATATTGGTTTAGGTTTAGAAATTCATTTCAATAAAAACCAATTACCCACCCTGACCAACTGGCAACATTGGGGCAAAAACGAATACGTTACGGGCATTGAACCTGGCACAAATTTCCCCATCGGACAAGCCCAAGCAAGGGCAGAAAATAGTTTGATATTTTTAGCTCCTGATGAGGTGAAAGTGTTTGATGTAACGTTGAAAATAAGGTAGTAGCCACTTCCCGAAAGTTTTTTCTACTTTCGGGAAGTTTTGGAATATGAATTATTGGTGAAAACACCAAAACAGGCATAATTAGTGTACCAAATCCCTACTAAAATGACTCGGTTTGAGATAGAAAATGAAATTAAAAATGTAATTCTTTCAGATAAAAAATTATTACATCCTAATGAAGCAATTTGTTATGAAGCAAAATATAATAAAGGAGCTTCAACAACCTCTATTTATTATAAAAATGATTCTAAAAAGCAACAGTTAGATTTAGAATTAGATTTGTTAATATCTATCATGGGTATTTATAATGAAGAAAATTCTAAACAACAACAACTATCAAATCAGTTGGTCTGGAATACTGTTATTCTTGAAGTTAACACGGATGGTACATATAAATCTCAATATTTGTATGACGTAGAAAAAGTAAAAGCCGATGAATTAATTACAGCACAGGATTTTTCAGCTTCACTGGCAAATCATTTAGTTAATCATTATCTATTTGTTAATGTAAAGTTCAAAAGAAAATTTGAGCGGATTATTTGGACATTCTGGATAAAAGATGGATTACCTTGTTTCGACTTATATTCTATCAATAAAAAGAACCAAAAGTTTAAGATAGACCTACTGGAATATTACGAAGATTCGTGTAAAAAAGCTCTATCAGAACATTATGAAGCAACCAACAATGGCATTCTAAAAGACGTTTGGAAACCTTGGAATAAGATAATTATCAGTATTCCGCCCAGTGGCTATTTAAATGAAAATGAAGACATTGCGTATTATTTAGACGATGTAAAATTAGAAAAAGACTTTTTTCTGAAAGGTTACTGATAAAATTTAGAGTCCTAAACAAACTTTCCGAAAGTAAAAACAACTTTCGGAAAGTTTTAACAAAAAAATAAATACTAAATCATAATTGAAAAATGACAAAAGCACAACAAGCTCTTGAACAAGGAAAAGGAATTTTAAGATTAATTCCCACGTGGGTACCTCGCTCATTTTGCGTACCAGGACGTAGGATAAAACTGCATCCAGACGACTATTACGCCTTGGGTGGCAATCGTGGTGGTATTGATGAAAGATGGCTTTCTTCCACTACACCTGCCCGAAATGGACCACTCACCAGCGAAAATGAGGGATTGAGTTTCATCGTTTTTATGGATGGTGATAAAGAAGAACGCATCCTTTTGAAAGATGCCATTGATGAACTAAAAGGCGAAATCATCGGCGATAGACTTTGGAATGAATCTCATAGCTGGGCGATGTATTCTAAGTTTTTTGATAATATGGGTCCCCTCCCCCATCACATTCACCATAGCGACGAACACGCTGCCAAAGTTGGGCAATTGGGCAAACCCGAAGCCTAT
>JANXML010000287.1 GCA_025354645.1 Arcicella sp.
CACCTACAACAGTTTTATCACAACAGTTATATGATGTCTTACATCAGCGTTTTGCACCATATCCTGTCAAAATAGCTATTTTAAATCGTTTTCGTTCTGCTAAAGATTCAAAACAAATTTATGAAGATATAAAAAAAGGTAATCTTGATATTATTGTTTCGACACATAGAATTATTATGAAAACACCAGAGTTTTTTGATCTAGGTTTAGTTATTATTGATGAAGAGCATAAATTTGGTGTAGCTCACAAAGAAAAACTCAAGCAATTTAAGACAAATGTTGATGTTATGACCATGAGTGCAACACCTATACCACGAACACTTTACATGGCATTAAGTGGTGCAAGAGATATGAGCTTAATAGAAACAGCTCCAAGAAATAGACTACCTATTGAAACCAAACTTTTACCTTATGCAAAAGATGTAGTTAGAAATGCCGTTCTTCATGAGTTAGAGAGAGGTGGACAAGTCTATTTTGTTCATAACAGAATAGAATCATTAGGAAAACTACACAGAGAACTCCAAGAAATGCTACCAGATTTAAAAATTGGTATAGGACATGGTCAGCTAGAATCTCATGAGTTGGAAGATGTTATGCTAGGCTTTAATAATAAAGAATACGATGTGTTGCTATGTACAACTATTATTGAGTCGGGTCTTGATATACCTTCTGCCAATACTATTATTATAGATTTGGTTCATTTATTGGGTCTAGCCCAATTATATCAACTTAGAGGAAGAGTAGGACGCTCTGATATACAAGCTTATGCTTACTTTTTATATCCAGAAACATTAAAATTAACTGATGAAGCAAGACAAAGATTACAAGTTATTCAAGAAATGTCCGAGCTTGGATCAGGTTATCAAGTAGCTTTGAGAGATATGGAGATAAGAGGAGTTGGAGATTTGCTTGGAGCAGAGCAGCATGGAAGTGTCTTATCAGTTGGTTATGATACTTATTGTCAAATACTTGAAGAAACAATTAATGATATGAAACCAGAAGATGAAAGAACCTCAAATTATGTTCCAACAATTATTATAGATATTAATGTGCCATGTTATATACCTGATTCATGGGTTGATGATTATAAATATAAAATCGACCAATTTATTATCAACGGAGGAAAAGCATTATTTTTCATGGATGCCGTTAAAGTTGATTCGGTTGCCCGTGAAGGAAGCATCGCCCAAGTTCAAAGCGTTGGATTGGAAGATTTACTTTTTAAGTACGGTGTCCGTCTAAATCCAAACTTAATTAAAGATGTCCAAATGTGTGCTGCTATCCCTTTGAACGTTGGTAATTTTGGTGATAAAGCCAATATTCAACTTGTGCCGTGGCAATATTATCCTTTGATAAATACATTTGGTAAGTCCCCGATTGTCAAAAATTTAGATGCTGTTTATACAAAATATGTTGGATCATTAGATACCGTCAGAGCCAATGGGATTACAAAAATTCCTTTATTGATGACCTCAGCATATACTCAAATTTTGAAAGCTCCTGCGGTAATGAGTTATAATGTTGCCAATAAAAACTTGAACGCCAATGATTACAAAGCGGGAGTGCAAACGGTTGGAATTTTATTAGAAGGTAAATTTGAGTCTTTATTTAACAACAGAATTTTGCCGAGTGATTCTCGTTCTGCCACTTTCAAATCATCAGGAAAACCTTCGAAAATTATTGTCTGTTCAGATGGTGATATACCCGTAAATGATTTCGACAAAAAGCAAAATACGCCTTTGCCCTTGGGATTCGACAAATATTCAGGAAACACTTTTGCTAACAAAGATTTTGTAATGAATGCCATTGATTATCTTTTGGATGATAATGGTGTAATCACGGCAAGAAATAAAGAAGTAGTTTTACGTCCATTAGACAAAGTAGCGTTACAAAATGAGCGTGAATATTGGCAAGGAATTAATCTAATTATTCCGATTGTGGTATTAATTTTGGCGGGTTTGTTGAAAGGGTATTTGCGAAAAAGGCATTATGCGTAGCTTATGATTGTGGTATTTTATCTCTAATTATCTGATTATCAACGTGAATAAAATTATTGTTAATTTTTAAATTATTTAGGCTTGCATAATTACAGGATAAGCCTTAATTTTGCACCACGTTAAAAGAAACGGATATGGTTTAATAGCTCAGTTGGTTCAGAGCACCTGCCTTACAAGCAGGGGGTCCAAGGTTCGAATCCTTGTTAGACCACCATTTAGATTATCATTTTGGTTTAATAGCTCAGTTGGTTCAGAGCACCTGCCTTACAAGCAGGGGGTCCAAGGTTCGAATCCTTGTTAGACCACCCCTAAAATCCCTTAGATTTATTTTTAAGGGATTTTTTATGCCCTTTTTAAAATAATTTCATACTTCCATACAACCTTTCTTGATTTACTTTCGTCTTTATTTTTGATAGTGCGTTTTAAAAAACTGTCTAATACATCATGAAAAGTAATATTTTATCCTTCGTTCTTTTGGGTTTTTGTTTTGTTTGGGCTTGTCGTCCGAAGCAGATAGATCCATCTTTAGTATTAAATGGAGATGGTATATTTTTGAAAAACATTTATGTTAAAGGTGCTACTGAGGTTAAAATAAATAATGATTTAGGAATTATTCAAGTTACTCTGCCAGAATCTTACACTCCTGAATTCATTGATTTAGATTTTACTTTAGGAAAAGATATATTTTTAGGTTATAATGATTTAGAAGGAAGTCAAAAAAAAATTTCAAATGCGAACAGTCCCGAGAATCCAACCTATCGCTTTGTTTATGCGGGAACTCGACCTTTGTATATCTATACACAAACGGGATTTGGATTAAACGTAAATTCTTATCTTATTTATGTAAATCAAACTAATAAAAAGCTTCAAGCTGAAATCGAAAAAATAGATTCTGTTTATAGTTATCCAGATAATGATGTTAAATTTAATTCTGTCGCTAATTTTCATTTAAAGATTACTAATCATAATGGTACGTTTCCGAACAATCCAAATAAAAATAATAATTTCGTTTTGTTAAAAGTAGATAACCATGCGGACACAATTTCTTTAGGAAATGGGCAAACTAATTTTTGGTTTAATGTAGAAAAATTTCTTCCTTTTGAAGATAAAAAGTTTAGTCTTGAGCTTATAAGCGATAACTCGAAACAGATATTAAAAGATAATTTTACTTTTATTCGGCAGAAACCAAAAATATATGACAATAACCAATTCGGAGTTTTCGGAATTGATAGAAGTTTTAAAGTCAAAGGAGGCATATTTTTATCTAATAATCGATATAGCCTCAGATTTTTAAATGATTTTTTAAAAAATGATATTGTATTAGATGCTCATTTTGATGATTTTCATAATCTAAGTGTATCATCTTTATCATCAATGTTGGTTGGAAGTTATATCGTTGAAATTTTGGAAAATGGAACAGTTTTAAGTAGAGGAGTTATTAACATTGGTAAATCAGAAAAAGCGTCTGCAATAAGGGCAATCAAAAGTGGAGAGAATAATGCATCAGGAGAGTATCCTTCAACTAAAAAGGAACAACTTAATAAAGGCGAAAAATTCTCAATTCTCCCTTCAGATTTTATCGCTTCTTGTTATGGAATTGGAATAAGCCAAGAAAAACTTGATAATTTAGAAGCACCATCTTTGAAGTTAACCAATGGTTTTCAAGAAACTGTACTAACCCCAAAAAAAATAATAGTTTGGTGGGCTGTTGCCACTTGTCATGTCATATATTTCCAATACACCATCCCAAAATCTACAGAATCAGGGTTTTATGAAGCTCAATTGGTTTATCCTGATGGGCGAGAATCCTTAAAATATTGGAATAAAATAGAAATCAAGTAAAATTTCTGTTACCGAATAATAAACCTTTACGACTAAGTGGTTGTAAAGGTTTTTTATTGCTTAATGAACCCCATTCCCTTTAACGTCTTATCTCAAATCAAACTTATGTCTAATCTAACAGCACATCGTGACGCTCTTTTGACCGTCGATTCTAAAAGGAATATTGCCTTATTTATTGATCGTATTATTATGCTCAAAGGTGAGGGGAATTATACGCTTTTTCATTTACAGGATGGTAAAACTCGTATGTATGCTCACTGCATTCACTCGTATGAAGATATTCTGCAAGCAAAAGGCTTCTTGCGTGTACACAAATCGTTCATGGTTAATCCAAAATTCGTTTTGGATTATGACGACGACGAGAACCAACTAATTATGGAAAATAATCTCGTAGCGAACGTTTCCCGCAGACGTAAAGGAGTTTTGAAGGAAGTTTAAAGCTGTGACAATACTTAAAAAAATATAGCATAATCTTTGAACATTTCAGCTAATCATATTTACAAAAAAGCCGTCTCAGTCTCCTGAAACGGCTTTTTCCATATAATTTTATTCCTTTATTTTGACGAAAGAACAGCACCATAATATTCACGATTCATGCGAGCAATATTTTCCAAAGATATTCCTTTGGGACATTCAGCCTCGCAAGCACCCGTAACACTACAAGCCCCAAAACCTTCCGTATCCATTTGAACAACCATTTTCTCCGCACGCATTTGACGTTCAGCCTGTCCTTGTGGTAACAACGCTAATTGAGAAATTTTTGCCGAAGTAAACAACATCGCTGAAGAGTTTACGCAAGCCGCCACACACGCCCCACAACCAATACAAGCTGCTGCCATAAAAGCATCATCAGCATTATCTTTTGGAATTGGTAATGAATTGGCATCCTGTGCGTTACCCGTATTTACAGAAACATATCCACCTGCGGCAATAATACGGTCGAAGGCAGAACGGTTTACCGCTAAATCTTTTACAATCGGAAAAGCTTTTGCTCTCCATGGTTCAACCGTAATGATATCACCATCTTTAAATGAACGCATGTGCAACTGACACGTCGTCACATTTTTGCCAGGTCCGTGTGGTTCTCCATTGATGTACATTGAACACATTCCGCAAATACCTTCACGGCAATCGTGGTCAAAAGCAACAGGGGATTCTCCTTCATTGATAAGACGTTCATTCAAAACGTCGAACATCTCTAAAAAAGACATATCTTCTGAAATACCTTGAACATCATATTTCTGAAAGCCTCCTTCTGCATTTGCATTTTTCTGCCGCCACACTTTGAGCGTCAAATTCATATTTCCTTCCATTTTTTTTTAGGATTTAGGGGTTGGGGGGTGGGATTTTTTTTTCACTTAAAGTATTTAGTTTTTCATTTAATGATTTTATTAAACTATTTAACAAAATCAAAACTTCTTCTATTTTCCTTTTACCCTCTAACGCCTGAATATTTGTGATGTAACCTAAATTCTCCGAAATAATAATACAAGTTTCTGATTCCATAACAGAACCTCGGGCTATTCTCAAAAATTGAATATAACTTTGGGTGCTATGTCTTCCATATCCTTCTGCAATATTTAACGAAACAGAAACAATTGCTCGTCTTAGTTGAGAAGTAAGCCCAAAAGTTTCACCTTTCGGAAAATTTTTGGACAAATTGTATATGAATGTTACAAGTTAAATAGTTTTTTGCCAAACTCGCAGGTCCTCATAGCTATTTATCATTTTAATTAGGAGTTAGGATTTAATAAATATCATCTACTTTCTATGATTTGATAGAAATGCGACAATTATGCGAAGGCTCCCTCAAATCCTAAATCCCAACCCCCAAACCCACTATTTATAGCTTCTTTGAGCAATTTTAACATTTTCAAAAACTAATTCTTCCTTATGCAATTCAAATTCAGACTGTGATTTATATTCCCAAGCGGCAACGT
>JANXML010000303.1 GCA_025354645.1 Arcicella sp.
GGAATGTTAGATTATGGCGTAAGCGGAAAAGATATTCACTTCGTAGTGAGTTCGGGAGCCATGAAATCGGAGGTTACACAGAAGATTATCAACGTCTTAAAATCTTTAAAATACTTCGTAAACACGGTCACGCCTGAAAAAGAAGGTCAATTAGGTTTGAAATGTGTTCAACCCGCCAAGTTTTCCGATAATTCTTTTGTAGCCGATATTGGTTCGGGGAATACTAAAATCTCTTGGAAAGAAAGTACTAAAATTTCTTCGGTAGAGACTTACGGAGCAAAATATTTTGAGAAAGGCACAACGGATGAAGTCGTTGCCACGGAAGTACAAACCAAAGTAAAGCAAATCCCTACTGATAAACGTGATTTATGTTTTATTATCGGAGGTGTGCCTTTTGAATTGGCAAAAAAGGTACGTCAGGGCAAAGAGCGTTATACCGTTTTGGATGTTCCAACTGCCTATCAATTGGATAATGCCAAATCAAAAGCAGGTCTGAATATCTACAAATCCATTGCCTCATCAACAGGTTGCAAGCAATTTGTATTTGATTGGGAAGCCAATTTCACGATTGGTTTTTTGTTGGATTTGCCGTAGTATCATAAAAACCTCATTAACAAAAAAAGCGTTGCACAGAATAATATCCGTGCAACGCTTTTTTGTATTTTTTAAACCTTCAAATCCCTTTCTTAATTGCCTGATAAATCACCTCATTAATATTCGTCCGCACGTTCAAATCTGAAATTTTGGAATTATTGCGGGTTGGATATACTCGATTTGATAAGAAAACGTAAACTAATTGATTGTCTGGGTCCACCCATGTGTATGTCCCCGTGAAGCCTGAATGTCCGAAACTGTTGGCACTCGCACTTGGAGCGGCACTAATGCCTGCCCGCTTGCGGTCGGGTTTGTCAAAACCTACGCCTCTTCTACTGTTCACTTCCGTTGGAAATGGATATGACGTCCATTCGTTCAGAGTGGCTTCATTGATGTACCTTTTCCCTCCGTAAAACCCTTTTTGAAGATACATTTGCATCAATTTTGCTAAATCTTGAGCAGTTCCGAATAACCCTGCGTGTCCTGAGATTCCGCCTAACATAGATGCACCTTCGTCGTGTACTCGCCCGTGTATGAGGGTTTTGCGATACAAAGAATCATATTCCGTTGGGACGATTTTTGATAAAGCAAATCTTTCCCTTGGTAAAAATCCTAAACTATTTGCTCCCAAAGGTTTATAGAAATTATCATTTAAAAATGTCGGAAAGTCCTTACCCGTCAAACGTGGAATGATTTGTGGGTATAAATAATACGATAAATCAGAGTACACATATTCTTTTTTCTCTCGCAAAGGCGAATCTTCGATGGCTTTGAAAAGCGTTTTATCATAATCTTTGTGCAACCACAAATCATCTGTTATTTGAATCGTATAATCTGCCGAAGGTTTGTAAGCAAACGTTTTTGGTTTCCAAATTGTGGGGTCTTTCACTAAATTTACGCAGTCTCTCCACAGCTGTTTATCCGTCTGAATGGCGGTACACATTCGTTGTAAAGACTTCTTTTTCCTGAATAATTTATCCCAGAAACTAATTGTATATTTCTCAGAATACTTCTCTTTATAAATCTTACTGCCCAATACCATTTTAGTGGAATCAATACAATCCATCCAAAACGGAATCCATGCTTTTAATCTTGCTTGGTGCGTTAAAATATCTTTATAAACTAAGCCTGATTTATTGCTGTTTTGCCACGAAGGCACTAAGTCACCAAAGGTATTTTCTAAGTTGAATTTTCCTTCATCTTCCATCTTCATCATGGCAGGAACGGAGGTGCTGATTTTTGTTATGGATGCCAAATCGTAGAGGTCAGTTGTTGATACTTTTGCCGTGCCTTCATAGGTATGTTTTCCGTAGGCTTTGTGTAAAATTATCTTGCCATCTTTTGCCACTAAAACCACAGCCCCAGGCGTTGCTTTTTGTCTAATTGCCTCATTTACAATCGAATCCACTTTAAAATTCAAGAATTTTGTATCAATTCCAACATTCTCTGCTAAGGCATATTGAAATCTTTTAATGGGCTGTGTTGCTAATCCGTCATTATATCTAAACGTCATATTTACCGTTACTGGCAACTTTCCTTTTGCTCCAATTCCACCAAAAATCAACTCGGCGGCAGCCACAGATTCGTGCATTTGTGGGCTTTCTTGGTAACTTATCATCAAGGCTTTTGCTTTCTCTAAATTCTCAAATTTACCCAATGTATAAGCATTTGAAAACAACGAAACAATGGTTTTTGGTGAATTGGCAAACTCCGAAACCAAGGTCTGAATCTTAGGATTGATGCTATAATTTTTAGCTGGACGAACCGATTGTCCATTAACCGCCATCAACACCAAATTATAACTTTTCAAAGAATCACGTACTCGCTGAACGGTTGAATCCGCTGAATTTTCATCCAAATTAAAATGCTGAACATCCGTATAATTCGACACCATTTTTTGAAAATCCGTTGGCAATTTTGATCCAAATGAAGGATTACCAATATTCAACGAAGCAATCCGCAACGTGTCTAAGTTTTGAAGTGGAAGAATGTTATTATTATTAGTCAATAAAGTAATGGTTTCCTCGGCAAATTGACGGTTCAAAGCCTGAGATTTTGTTGGATTCAAATCTTCAATTAAGTCGCTGATTTTGATGGGTTTATAGTTATCCAACCCCGCCCATGCCTTCGCCGTAAGAATTCTTTTTACTCTCGCATCAATATCCGATTGAGCAATTTCTCCCTTTTCCAACGCCTTTTTTATGGCATTAAAAGCGGCGGGAACATCAACAAAAGTTTCCAAAATATCATTGCCCGCTAAGATGGCTTTCACGTTGGCAGTTCCTTCGGGAAAAAACTTTACTGCCCCTTGCATATCCATCGCATCTGTAAATACTAAACCTTTGAAATTCAAGTCTTTACGCAGCAAATCGGTAACAATTTTTTGGGACAAAGTAGAAGCTAAATTCTTCGTGGTATCCAAGGCTGGAATGCTCAAATGGGCAATCATTACGCCCTGCAAACCATTCTTTATCAATTCACGATATGGGAATAATTCGAGTGAATCCAAACGATTTCGACTGTGCGGAATTACAGGCAAATCGGTATGCGAATCCACGCCCGTGTCGCCATGTCCTGGAAAATGTTTTGCCGAAGTGATGATGCCACCTTTTTGCAGTCCACGCATGTATGCAAGGGCTTTTGAGGTCACTTTCTCACGATTTTCCCCAAAAGAACGGAAATTAATTACTGGATTATTTGGATTATTGTTCACGTCTACCACGGGGGCATAATTCACGTGTATGCCCATGCGTTTGCATTGTTGAGCGAGTTGCAACCCCATTTCTTCAATCATATTTTCGTTTCCTTGCATAGCTCCCAAAGTCATTTGATAAGGAAAACGAACGGTGCTGTCTAAACGCATTTCCAATCCCCATTCCATATCCATACCAATCATTAATGGCACTTTACTCATTGCTTGTAATTTATTGACTAACAAAGCCTGAGCCGTCGGACGATTCCGAAAAAGCACAAATCCGCCGACATGATAATCTCTCACGATTTTATAAAAACGAGCCGTGTCATATTCGTAACTATAATTGCCACGGGGCATCATTAATTGCCCAATTTTCTGATCAACCGAAAGCGTATTGAAAACTGAATCCACCCAACGAAGATTGGCATTTGGGAAAAGATTGTCTGGACTTGGTGGTGTTCGTGTTGTTGTCTGTGTCTTCACAGATAACTGTGCAATTGTCTGTGAAGACACACACAACAACAGAAAGAAAATTAATAAAGTTAGTTTGATGATGATTAATTTCTTCATTTGGTATTTAATTAGTTTGTAATGCAATTTACAGAAAAATCATTGATAGGCATTGTTTTTAAACCCTCCATCTATTAATTGAACTTGGTCATTTATAAAACTCGAAAGCATTAATCGTTTAAATTTCAGATATTTACGTATTATAATTTTTTAATACAATACGAAAATATGATTGATTATTACAACGACATATTTCCTATTTTTCAAGGCATGATGTTTATGATGCTGGTGTATATAGGCTTGCAGAATTATTTTATTCCTGATAAAGCATACCGTTTCTACTTTTTTCATATTCTTTGTTGGCTGTTTTATTTTACGATTCGTAGTGAATTGTTTTACGATTGGATAAATAATCCTAAACACTTACTTGGCGTTAATTTTCTTTGGAATTTTCATCGGGTTGGTTTTCCAATGATGTCTTACATTTTATACTATGGTTTTGCCAATCGTTTGTTAGATTTCCCTAATACCCTTCCTAAACTCAGTAAGATTGTTAGAATAACACAGATTGTATTATTGATTTATCTTATTTTCATATTTATTACTGCCCTTTTTTTTAAAGGGTTTCACGAACAAAATTGGTACGAAATTATTCATATTGTTGCCCGATTATTTGTGGCATTTATTTCTTTTTATTTAATGATTCAATTGTATCGTTCTGTTGATAAACTACGGTGGTTTTTTGTAATAGGTTCTATATTCTTATTAATTTTTGCCCTTTTTGCCATGCTTTATTCCATAATTTATCTTCAAGATTTAAACTCGGGTAAGTTGTTAGCATTTTGGCAATACCCGATGTTTAATATGCAATTGGGCGTAATTTTGGAAGTTGTTTGCCTTTCATTAGCCCTAAGCTATAAAGCCAAAGTAATTGAAAATCAGAAACTTACGGCTGAACAGAGTTTACAAAAGGAGCGTGAACAACGAGAAATTGAACAATTGAAATTAGCCCTCGAAAAGCAAGAATTAAGCCGCCAAATGACAAATCTTCGGATGCGTGCCTTACGTAGTCAGATGAATCCACATTTTTTGTTTAATAGTCTCAATGCCATTCAGGAATGTATCATCACCAATCAGACGGATGCGGCGGTGATGTATTTGGCTAAATTTTCAAGATTAGTCCGTTTAATTTTAGAGAATTCCGACCAGCAAAATATTCCCCTTTCTCGTGAAATTGAAACTTTGAGATTATACCTCGACGTGGAATCTTTACGGTTTACGCACGCTTTCAGATATGATATCAAAGTAAATACCAATATTGACCCCGTGTTGATAAATATTCCTCCGATGTTAGTTCAACCTTATGCAGAAAATGCGATATGGCACGGATTACTTAACAAAAAGGGTGAAAGAATTCTGAAAATCACCTTTGAAAATGATGAGGATTATTTATTTGTGAATATTGCGGATAATGGCATTGGCAGAAAAAAATCAGCCGATTTTCAAAGCCCCATGAAAAATGGAAAAACTTCGATGGGCATGAAATTAACGAGCGAAAGATTGGACGTACTCAACGAAATGAACCTCGACCAAGCCTTCGTGAAGATTGAAGATTTGGTTGATTTGAAAGGAAAGGCTTTGGGGACTTGTGTGAGGTTGACTTTGCCGATTTGACTTTCATACTTCCATTCATCACAGAAAATTTTTAATTAACCCCCAGTGGAACTGCATTTTTTTGTATTTTCGTTATTCTAAATTATAACAAACTATTCATCATGCTAAAAATCACTAAGAATGCCTTGTTTTTGGCTTCTTTGGCATTCCTAACCCTGACTGCCAAAGCCCAAGACAAGAAAGGAGATGCAAAAACTCCGCCACTACCTGTTACACCTCCAAAACCTGCCGAAGCACCTAAAACAGGTCCAAAACCTTACAAAGAGGTAATTACTGAAAAAGCAAAGACTTCAAAAGGGCTTTTCACGGTGCATAAAGTAGAAGATAAATACTACTTTGAAATTCCAGATTCTTTGATGGGTCGTGAGATTATGACGGTTACTCGTATCTCAAAATCAGCCACAATCCCAGGAACTTATGGTGGCGAACAGTTGAACCGTCAAGTTATTAATTTTGAGAAAGGACCTGATAACAAAGTCTTTTTGCGTGCCATTCAATACATCAATGTTTCGACGGATTCAACCGCTCCAATGTATAAAGCCGTAAGAAATTCAAACGTTCAGCCCATCGCACAAGCCTTTGATATTAAGGCATTTAAGAAAGATTCTGTCAGTAAAACGGGTGGAACAATCATCGAAGTCACTGACTTTTTCAAAGGCGATAATCAGATAGTATCCTTGCCTCCGTTCACGAAAACAATCTATAAAATTACGTCAATTGCTACCGACCGTTCTTACATTCAAAATATCAAAACGTTTCCAATAAATACGGAAATTAAAACGGTTAAAACCTTCAATGGTTCGCCGCCAACGCCTTCGTTTGGACCTCCAGTTCCAAGTCCTATTCCATCCGTAAGTATTCCTGCGATTGCAGTTACGGGTGCCGTTACCATGGAAATAAATACGTCAATGATTCTATTGCCCAAAGAATCCATGAAACAACGTTATTATGACCCAAGAGTTGGATATTTTGCCAATGGATATACCGTTTTTGAAGACGGCGGACAACGTACCGAAGACCGTACTTTTGCCGTTAGATGGCGTTTGGAGGCTAAAAATGCCGAAGATGCCGCCAAACAAAAGAAGGGTGAATTGATTGAACCTAAAAAACCAATTGTGTATTATATCGACCCAGCAACGCCCGCAAAATGGAGAAAATACCTCAAATTGGGTGTCGATGATTGGCAAAAAGCCTTTGAAGCTGCTGGTTGGAAAAATGCTATCAGAGGAGAGATTTTAGCCGATAACGACACAACAATTAGTCTGGAAGATGCTCGTTATTCAGCCATTCGTTATTTCGCTTCGGATATTGAAAACGCCTACGGACCCAATGTGAACGACCCACGTTCGGGCGAGATTTTGGAAAGTCATATTGGTTGGTATCATAATGTTATGAAGCTGTTGAAAAAGTGGTATATGACCCAAGGTGCAGCCGTTGATGCAAGAGCAAGAAAGAACAAATTTGACGATGAATTAATGGGCGATTTAATCCGTTTTGTGTCTTCGCACGAAGTTGGACACACCATTGGTTTACGTCATAATTATGGTTCAAGTTCGACAATTCCCGTTGAAAATTTGCGTAATCCTGCGTGGATTGCCGCTCACGGACACACGCCTTCGATTATGGATTATGCTCGTTTCAATTACGTAGCTCAACCAGAAGATGGTGTAAAAGATTTATACCCAAGAATTGGCGAATATGATATTTGGGCGGTTAAATGGGCATATCAGACTCTCGAAGGAGCAACCGCCGAAGACGATCAGAAGTTTTTGAATAAGCAATTTATTACCGAATACGCCAAAAATCCAAGAATTTGGTTTGGCACGGAAACCAATCCTTATGACCCACGTACACAATCGGAGTGTTTGGGAGATAACAACATGTTGGCAAGTGATTATGGCATCAAAAACTTGAAAAGAATCTTACCAAACTTAACGGAATGGACGAAAGAAGAAGCCCAAGATTATGATATGTTGACAGAAGGTTACAACGAAATTGTTACGCAATATCGTCGTTACATTGGACACGTTACGAAAAATGTTGGCGGTATTTATGAAACACCAAAATCAATGGATGAGCAAGGAGCAGTCTATGAACCAACGCCACGAAACATTCAAAAGGATGCTGTTTCGTGGATAAATCGTCAGGTTTTTGAAACACCTACTTGGTTATTGGATGACAAAATTATGTCAAAAACTCGCCCAGACCAAGGCGTTGATGCCATCAGTCGCATTCAAGATTTCACGTTGACAAGTTTATTTGGCACTGATAGATTACAACGTTTTATTGAAACAAATGCTAAATTTCCAGCTTCATACAGTTTGGATGAAATGTTCACCGATGTGCGTTCTTCAATATGGTCGGAATTGCGTACACGTAAAATGATTGATGCTTCCAGAAGGAATTTACAGAAGATTTATGTGGAAAAAATGATTGCCACGTTGAATGCTACGGGTGCTGCTCCATCGTTCAATTTTGGTTTCAGAGGAACAGTAGTACCAAACGCTGTTGACCCACGCAAAACGGATATTATTTCCGTTACACGTGGACATTTATTGACCTTGAAAGATGAGATTAAAAGTGCTTTATATCAGCCTACGCTTGATAAAATGAGCAAATATCATTTACAAGATTGCTTATTCAGAATTGAAAAAGCACTTGACCCGAAGTCTTAGGCGGGGTGCGTAACCGATTAGTTATTGGGGAATTGGTTATTAATTATTTGGGATCAATTCCAAATCGCTAATAACCAATTCCTTCTTTTATTATTTTTGATTTCATTAAAATTATCAATCAAACCTATGAACAACACAGAAACCCTCACCCCAGATCAGGCTTTTGAAAAATTAGGACTTACTTTACCTCCTGCCCCTTCGCCCATGGGTGTGTATAAACCTTATTTAATTGATGGAAAGCATCTTTATTTATCAGGACATGGACCGTTTCAAAATGATAAAAGCCTTATTATTGGACGAATTGGACAAGATATGGATATTGAAGAAGGCAAATTGGCAGCTCGTCAAGTGGGTTTAACGATGCTTTCAACCATCAAAACGCATTTAGGAAGTTTGAACCGAGTGAAAAGAGTCATTAAAGTATTGGGAATGGTCAATTGCGTTTCTGAATTTGAACGCCATCCCTACGTAATTAATGGTTGTAGCGAACTTTTCGCCCAAGTCTGGGGAACTGAAAATGGCATCGGTGTTAGAAGTGCCGTGGGCATGGGAACATTGCCCGATAATATTCCTGTGGAAATTGAAGCTATGTTTGAGTTGGTGTAGAGATACTTTTTATCTCTACTTAAAGTGGTACAATATTTTTATGAGAAATTAATCAACGGCAAAATTCCAAAAGTACGTTGGACGGGAAATGGTGTCGTAGAAAAATTTTAATACTAAATATAAAAACATGGACTTCGGAAAAATCTCTAAACCAGAACTTGAAAAAACGGATTTAAGCCTTAAACCAGATAATATTTTTAATGAAAAGGTTTTAAAAAATACTTTAAAAGCACCTATCATTAAAGTTGGTTGTCCCGTTTGGTCGGTTAAAGAATGGAATGGAAAAATCTATCCCAACAATGCCAAAACGCCTGATTTGCTGAGATTATACTCCCATCAATTCAATACCATTGAACTTAACGTTACGCATTACCAAATTCCAAGTGATGAAGTTATTAATCGTTGGTTGGATGAAACAACGGAGGATTTCACTTTCTGCACAAAATTTCCCCAAGTAATTTCTCACGATAAACTTCTTCTCAATGCAGAAGACTTAACGGATGAATTTTGTAGGCAGATTTTAAAATTAGACCATAAATTAGGATTACCTTTCCTACAATTAGCTCCTTATTTTACGCCAAAACAACTCCCAATTCTCGAAAAATATTTGAATCAATTACCCATTAAATTGAAAATTGCCGTAGAATTTCGTAATGAAGATTGGTTTAGTAACACAACCGTTTGGCAAGAAACCTTAGCAATGCTGAATGAGATGGGACACGCAACCGTCATCACGGACGTAGCAGGCAGGCGAGACGTGGTTCATCAAAGTCTATCCGTCTCAAAAGCGTTTATTCGTTGGATTGGCAATGAGCATCCTTCTGATTATCAACGAATTGATGAATGGGTACAGAGGATTAAAGGCTGGTTGGAAGAAGGCTTGCAAGAACTTTGGTTATTTGTTCATATTAATGAAAATATCAACTCGCCTGAAATGGCAACCTATTGGATTCAACAATTAAATGAACACTGTGAATTAAATATCAAAGCCCCAAGATTCCAGCCAAAAGTGGAGCAAATGAGCTTGTTTTAATTTTATGAGAGAAAGGCGTTCCTGTGTAATCTCCCCGTCCCTCAAAATAAAAAAAGGTCTAAAAGAAGCAAAATGCTTCATTTTAGACCTTTCCAATAACAAACAACTGATACCTATTTCTGTTTCATCAACTTAGCTTCAATCGTTTGTTGTGTATGTGGAACGGCTCTAAGACGTTCTTTTGGAATTAATTTTCCACTATCAATACAAACGCCATACGTTCCGTTTTTAATGCGAATCAAAGCATTTTCTAATTGTAAAGAGAATTTTTGTAAACGTGCAGCCAACTGACTCATACTTTCTTTTTCCATGCTATCCGCTCCATCTTCCATCAATTTTGAACTTCCGCCCGTAACGTCCGTGCCTGTATCATTACGCTTGTGAAGTGCCTCACGAATGTAATTCAATTCTCCACGTACTCCCTCTAATTTGTTAGTGATTAATTCCTCAAACTCTTTAAGGTCTTCACTCGAATATCTGGTTTTTTGTTCTATTAATATCTCCATCTTTCTTGAATAGGGTTTATGGGTTCACTGATAAGGATTTTGGCGGTACTTTTTATGTTAATTTATCCTACAAAGATTTCTTACTGTAAAAAGTTCACAAAGATAAATTCATTTTAACGAAATATCAATATTTCAAGAATTAATTAAATTTTTTCAAAATTTTATGATTTTTTTATTTTAGCTTTTTACCAATGATTATTTGGTAAAACTGCCTCTTCACCATAAAGTTAAAAAGGAAAATGTAAAATGACCTCAACTTTATGCTTTTCAACTGAAAATCAAGTATTTATACTTAGAAACGAAACGCTTGACTTATACGTTTCAAAGATAGTAAATTTGCAAAATACGGTACACGGTGAACGGTAAAAGGTGAACGGTTTTAACAAAAGAAGATAATTTCTTATTCTAAATATACTAAAACGCATCCTTGATTACATTCATTATTTATCGTTTATTATTATCACAAAACAAAAAATTATGGTGTTCCGTTTTACCGTGAATCGTTTACCGTTCACCGTCAAATTCGTTTACCATAAAATCAAGAATGACTTACATTGAACCCGCTCCTATTAAGGACAAAGAAAATCCATTAGAATCCATGATGCAACGCTTTGATAAAGCGGTTGAACTCTTGGGCATTTCAGACGAAATGTATGATATTTTGAAAGTTCCAGCTCGTCAAGTGACGGTTGGACTTCCCATCACGATGGACAATGGTTCTATCAAAGTTTTTGAAGGACATCGTGTTTTGCACTCCAATATTTTAGGACCTGGCAAAGGCGGAATTCGCTTTGATCCCGATGTTAATTTGGATGAAGTTCGTGCCTTGGCAGCTTGGATGACTTGGAAATGTGCCGTCGTGGATATTCCTTATGGTGGTGCAAAAGGCGGAATTGCTTGTAATCCTCGTGAGATGTCAGCGGGCGAAATGGAACGTTTGATGCGTGCCTACACCGTTTCGATGTTAGATGTTTTTGGACCTGATAAAGATATTCCTGCTCCCGATATGGGAACAGGACCCCGTGAAATGGCTTGGTTAATGGACGAATATTCAAAAGCAAAAGGAATGACCGTAAATGCGGTTGTGACGGGTAAACCTTTGGTTTTGGGTGGTTCATTGGGACGCACCGAAGCAACGGGTAGAGGTGTAATGACTTCGGCTTTGGCTGGTATGGATAAATTGAAAATTAACCCTTACAAATCAACCGCTGCTGTGCAAGGTTTTGGGAATGTAGGTTCACACGCCGCTGCTCTTCTGCATGAGCGTGGCGTGATGATAAAAGCTATTTCAGATATTTCAGGGGCATATTACAACGATAAAGGCATTGATATTGAAGGAGCAATGAAGTTTAGAGAAATTAATAATGGAACACTCGAAAACTTCCCAGGGGCTGAAAAAATTACGAATGAAGAACTATTAATGCTTGATGTAGATGTATTGGTTCCTGCGGCAAAAGAAGACGTAATTAATAATGAAAATGCTCCTTACATTCAAGCAAAAATGATTGTGGAAGGAGCAAACGGACCAACTTCTGCCTCAGCTGATGATATAATTAACGAAAAAGGCATTTTGGTTGTACCTGATATTTTGGCAAATGCAGGAGGCGTAACGGTTTCTTATTTCGAGTGGGTACAAAACAGAATTGGCTATAAATGGACTTTGGACAGAGTAAACCGTCGTTCAGACAGAATTATGAAAGATGCTTTTGATAAGGTATTTTTAACTTCGCAACAATACAAAGTTCCGATGAGAATTGCGGCTTATATTGTGGCAATTAAGAAGGTTTCTGATACTTATAAATTCAGAGGGGGATATTAACAGTTGGCAGTTATCAGTTAAAAAGGGAGTTGCAAAGTATTTATTACTTTACAACTCCCTTTTAAGTTTTGGTTAATTATTAATTATTGCAGTTGGTATTTTTTTGCTGTTAACTGTTAATTGTTTACTGATAACTGATAATTGTTAACTGCAATCGCAATTTCCTTCAATAAATCAATATTCTCTTCAATTCCATTCCCAACCACAATCACGTCTGCACCCGCAGAAAGGGCATTTTTTGCTTTTTTTATGGAATTAATCCCTCCGCCAACAATTATAGGCGTATCAACTGACTGTCTAACTGCCGCAATCATCTCTGGCGAAACGGGATTCATCGCACCTGAACCTGCATCAAGATACGTCAATTTTAATCCTAACATCTCACCCGCCATCGCAGTGCAAGCCGCAATGCCAGGTTTGTCGTGTGGAATTGGGTTGGTGTTAGAAATATACGAAACCGTCGTTTGTCGTCCGCTATCAATCAGCATATAACCCGTTGGCAAAATCTCTAAACCGCTTTTACGCAAAACAGGGGCTGAAATTACGTGCTGACCAATCAAAAATTCTGGATTTCTTCCTGAGATCAAAGATAATAACAAAATTGCATCTGCTTGACTATCAATGTGTAAGCTGTTACCAGGAAATAAAATGACGGGAATATTGGTGTAAGATTTGATTTTAGCAATGACATCACCCATTACATAATCCATAATGAGGCTTCCGCCCACAAAAATATAGTCAGCATTATATTGAATGCAGAGGTCTAATAAATTGGTAAAATTGTCGAGATTTACCTTGTCGGGGTCAATCAAAACGGCAAAAGATTTCTGACCGTTTTCTTTTCGTTCGTATAAATCACTTAGTAGTTTTTGGGTCATTATTTTCTTTTAAAATAGCCATTGCTTCCATGACTTTATCTTTGGCAATTGCCATTAAAAATGCTGCGATATAACCTTTAATGGAGGAAACTATCCAAGATTCCGATGCTTTTTCTTTCTTAACAATAACGGGTAAATTTGAATTTTCAACAATTTTTATCTTCTTCTTTTTAGGTTTAGCATCAGAAGTAAACAAACTGAAAATCACGTATACGGTTGCCAATGCCGTACCCACAATTAAGGCGGTTGTTCCGATGCGGGCGGCTTCGGATTTGAGGTCATTCACCTGACCATCAATCGTTTTCTTATAGGCTTGTGCCTCTTTGTGTAATTCTATTTTACGTTCAGAGGTCTTTTTGGGGCTTACTGTTGGAAACATAATTTTGTTGCTTTTAATCGTTTTACAACCTAAAAACAGTTCAAAAGTACAAAAAATTGCCTTTTCATTGGAAAAAATTATGGAATAATACGTTCAGGTATATGATTTAAGAAGTTCTATTCAACCACAAACCCATTTTTCAATAACAATTCCCACACATTAATTTCAATATCATCAATCACTGTGAAAGGAATATCCCAGCTATTGAATTCCCATTTTTGGAGATTATCAGCAATCAAAACTCTTCTTGAAGAAGAAAAAACCCAAATTACTTTCTCAACGCCCCATTGCAACAATTTCTCCGTTTTTTTATGAAAATATTCCTCTTCATTTTGGAAATATTCCGACTCATCAATTTTTATATCTACTTCAATAATCACGTTAGGAGGAGTTTCTTCATACTTAACTGAATGAAAACCCACCTTCAACTGTCCTCCACGATAAATGGCAATATCAGCGGCAAAATTTGTTTTGTTGGATAAATGTAAGCCTAATTCACTTGCACCTGCAAAGTAATTCTCTGGAAGAGTTCTGTTCAAATATTTGAGCATACAGCCCAAAATAAAGTATTGCAACTTGCTTGTTCCCATATTAATTTCTTCAATTGTTTTCAATCCTAACATAAAATCTCTATACCCTTTTCGATAAATAGGGTGTCCATCAAACTCTTCATAAATGAGGATTTTAGGAATTAAAATTGTATCTGTCATAGCTTTTAGCATTTGATTTTATCAAATTTACTTCAATTTTTTAGAATTTAACTGTTTTTAGTCGTCTCATTGTTCATCCTGTCTTAAATTTTCAACCAACTTTGGCTGTTCTAAAAGCGGTTTAATTTTCACATAAACCACACCACAAATAATTCCTAAAAGCACCGTAACAATCAAGAAACCAAGGTATTGACTTTCTAAAATTTTATTCAAAAATAAGGATAAAGTCAATAATAGAAAAATTAGGAAAAGTAAGCCAGATATTGCTAAAATACCCATTAAAACCACTTTTTTAACGGTATCTTCAATTTTCTCTTGAACTTCAACCTTGGCAATTTCTATGTTAGTTTGGACGTATTTATAGAGATTGTCAACCAGTCCGTTGGGGTCTAATATTTTCATAGGATAAATTTAATTAAAAAACGTATTCCAAAGTAAATAAACATTTAAACCAATGATAATTACCGCCACAATTGATGAAGTTATTTTTAAAAAAGTTGAATTAACAAATTCGCCCATTTTTAACTTATCACTCGTAAATATTACCAAAGGAACAACGGCAAAACTTAACTGAAAAGACAAAATAACTTGGCTTAAAATTAATAATTCTCCCGTGCCTTTTTCTCCGTAAATGATTGTGACAATCAAAGCGGGAACAATAGCTACTAATCTGGTAATCAGCCTTCTAATCCATGGTTTTAGTTTAATATTTAAAAATCCTTCCATCACAATTTGCCCTGCTAATGTGCCTGTAAGCGTAGAATTTTGACCTGCTGCCAAGAGAGCAACTGCAAAGAAAATACCCGCAAATTTTACACCCAAAACGGGATCTAATAAATGATAAGCATCATTAATATCCGCCACATTTTGATTACCCGAATTATGAAAACTTGCCGCCGCTAAAATCAAGATAGCGGCATTAATAAAAAAGGCAATTCCCAACGATAAAGTAGAATCAATTGTTGCAAAAAAGATGGCTGAACGCTTACCTTCCGAATTTTTTTCAAAGTTACGGGTTTGCACAATACTGGAATGTAAATAGAGATTGTGAGGCATAACGGTGGCTCCTAAAATTCCGATGGCAACGTATAACATAGCTGGATTTGTAACAATCTCAGTTTTGGGTAAAAGATTGCCAAATATCTGAATAACAGAGGGTTGCGAGACAATTATTTCGTAGGTAAAACAACAAAATATCATAAAAATCAATGCCGCTACAATGCTTTCCAAAGCTCGAAAACCTTTTCCTTGAAAATACAATAACACTAAAACGTCGAGTACGGTAATGATTACGCCAACCGTCAATGGCAATCCGAATAAAAGATTTAGGGCAATTGCTGAACCAATGACTTCGGCTAAGTCGCAGGCGGCAATGGCAATTTCACACAAAATCCAAAGAGCAAAAGAAACTGGTTTTGAGTATGAATTCTTGCAGGCTTGGGCTAAATCTTGCCCTGAGGCAATCCCTAATTTCAACGCTAAATGTTGCAATAACATCGCAAATAGATTTGAAATCAGAATTACAGAAATCAGTATATATCCAAATTTTGCTCCTCCCGCAATGTCAGTTGCCCAGTTTCCAGGATCCATATAACCCACGGCAACCATCAATCCAGGTCCTGTGAATGCCCAAAGTTTTCGCCAAAATGAACCATTTTTGGGTACATTTATTGAGCCATAAACCTCTGGTAATGAGTGATTTGTATTGTTGTCTTTATTATTCATACTTAAAATTAATTTGGCGAAAATGTGTGTAATCACAAATATAAATCTCAATAATAACAATCCAAAATATTTTTTTAGATTAGTCTAAAATTTATTCATCTCGTTTAAAAATAATATCTTTGTTATTAGGTGGTAGGTTGTAGGTATGAGGTTGTAGGTATGAGGTAGTAGTTATGAGGCATGAGGTGGTCGATGTAAGATGGTAAACATGAGATTAATGGATAATTTGTTTATCTCCTAATCAATAGGCTAACATCTTATACCTCATACTTCATACCTTATACTTCATACCTACGACCTCATACCTGCAACCTACTACCTGCAACCTACTAACTAAATACAAAATCATGATTTCATTTACCGAAGAGAATTACCTTAAAATAATATACAAATTATCTGCCGAAACAGATCATGAAATTAGCACGAATTCAGTGGCTGAATTAACGCAAACTAAGGCGGCTTCGGTGACGGATATGTTACGTAAACTATCTGAAAAACAATTAGTTAGCTACCAGAAATATCAGGGAGTTCGATTGACTGAAAAAGGAGAAAATTTGGCATTAATAGTAATCCGAAAACATCGACTTTGGGAAGTTTTTTTAGTAAATAAATTAGGGTTTAATTGGGATGAAGTTCACGAAATTGCCGAAGAATTAGAACATATTAATTCCGAAGAATTAGTGCAACGATTGGATGAATTTTTGGGTTTCCCACAATGTGATCCACACGGCGACCCCATTCCCGATCGCAACGGGAGAATGCCTGAATTAGGCTATAAAAACCTTTCAGAAATTGGAGAAACTCAGGTTGTGATTATGATGGGAGTATCACAGCATTCAACTAATTTTCTTCAATATTTAGCAAAGATTGGGTTGAATTTGGGCGTAATTATCGAAGTAATTGAAATAAATGATTTTGACAAATCATTAACTATAAAAATTGGAGGAGATAATCAATACTTTATAAGTTACGAAGTGGCGAAAAACATATTGGTGAAGACATTTTAATTGATAAGCGTAAAAATAAAAAAACCTAACAAAGCCGCCACTCTGTTAGGTTAAAAAAGTTGCGTTACGGATAACGCTCTACAAAAATATAAAAAGTTGCTACCAAAACAAGAAATTTATCGGAAAAAGTTGTGTGTATAGGAAATATATTACACGAATAAAGAATCGAAAAGGAAATAATTAAGAAAACTAATGATGGAGAAAATCAAGAATTTCATATTTTTTACTTGTATGATATACTATTTTTGTTTTGTTTAAATTATTTAATTTTTTGTTAAACGCTATTCAATCTATCAAAATTCTTTCTTTGAACTCATCTTTTAGATTTACGCCACTCAATTTTATTGTTTTCATTTCTGTTATAAGGTATAAGATTTTATCCGCTGCCATCTGAAAATCCATTCCCTCGGGACGTATATTTGAAACACAGTTTCGGCTTTCATCGGTCATGCCAACGTTAGGACGAAATGTTATGTATGCACCCATACTATTGGGCGAAGTTAAACCAGGGCGTTCACCAATTAATACCACAACAATTTCTGATTTTAAAAGAAACCCAATCTCATCAGCAACCGCAACTCTGCCTTGTTCAACGATACAAATTGGAGCTATCTTCCAGTTAATTGTAGTAAGTTTTGGAATTAAAATTTCTAATATTGGTAAGGCGTGGTGATTGATGGCTTCGGCAGAAAGTCCATCCGTAAGGACAAAACAAATATCTGATTCTAAGATATTTATACTCATCAGTTCTTGTTTTGATATCTGACTTAATGTTCTACCTAAATCGGGTCTTTGGAGGTATTGAGAGCTATTTTTAACCTCGCTTTTTAAGTTAAGTATTTGTAAATCAAACGCTTTACTAATTAATTCATTAAGATCGGTAGTATTTAATTCTGAGTAAACAGCATCTCGGGCTTGAGCATGGTCAGCTTGAAATTTTAGAAGTTCATTTGTGGGAATGCTGTGTCCTGTACGTCCACGAGCTATGCGGGCGGGCGTGTAATTTTGAAGGAATTGCCAAGCATCTGGTTGCATTTTTTTATATTCATGACATGACTTTGAATCATGCTACGAATAATTTAAGGAAATTTTATAGGACTAATTTAATATTAATTCTTAGTAATTTTTTAGAATAATATCAAACTTCAATTTATATGAAAAAATTTGATTGAATCAAGGCGAATTCATTCGTATATTTGAACAAAAATCTTAACAATTTAACCGCTAAAAATATGCTTGCCAAAACCTTCGGAAGTGCCTTACATGGCGTTGATGCTACGATTATCACCGTTGAAGTTAGCGAAGGACAAGGACAACATTTCTACATTGTGGGTTTGCCCGATGGTGCTGTCAAAGAATCTGAACAACGAGTAGAATCTGCTATTAAACAAGTTGGATATTTCTTTCCCAGAACAAAAGTTGTGGTCAATCTTGCCCCTGCAGATATTCGTAAGGAAGGTTCGGCGTATGATTTACCAATTGCTTTGGGTGTAATTCATGCTTCGACACAGGCAGATTTGAAGGAACTTGAAAA
>JANXML010000385.1 GCA_025354645.1 Arcicella sp.
CTGTAATCTTTCGGGTGAAACGTATAGGAACTTTATATCACCATAAATGCAATTATCAAGAGCAATGTCAATCTGGTTTTTGTGCATTCCTGAAAAAATCCCAACGGCTTGAATGTTACGGTTTTTGAGGTGTTGCACTTGGTCTTGCATCAACGCAATCAAGGGCGAAATGACAATACAAATACCTTCGGACATCATGGCTGGCACTTGAAAACAAATAGATTTTCCGCCTCCCGTTGGCATAAGGGCAAGCGTATCTCGCCCATCTAAAACCGATTGAATAATCTCAGTTTGTAGTAGTCGGAATTTATCATATCCCCAGTATTTTTTTAAGATTTCAAGCAATGTTTGAATTATTGAATCATTGATTTATTGAAAGTTTTTAACTTCCAATTCTATTTGTGCTATGTTTCAAAGTATTGTTTTGTAACTTCCAATTCTATGTCACCTACGTTCCTATGTGGTTGCAATGAACGTCCCTTCCAACAATTCCTTCTTAATCGTTTTTATCCTTATATTCAGCGTAATATGCTCAAAATCAATCCCTTCCACACAAATCGTTTTTAAATAATTGATTACTTCGGGTTGATGATTGGTTTTTCTGCCCGAGGGAACATCAATGTATTTTGAAGTCGTCCAAAGCACCGCACGCACGGTTTTGCAATTCTCATCGGTCATCACAAATTCAGTTACAATGGTGTTTTCGTTGTAATAAATAATGGAAGAAACAATCTTGATTCGCTCACTCACTTTTGCTGACGAAACGTAAGCAATTTGGTGATTATAAACTACCCACGAAGTCTGATTATGTTCAAAATAATCGTTGTAATCAAACTCATAAATAGTGGCAACTTGGTCTTCACGAGCGTTGAAAAAATAATCAAAATATTTGGCATTATTCAAGTGCTTCAAAGGGTCGCAATCTTGAAAACGAATAACGGATTTTGAATATAATTTCTTGGGATATTGCTTATTTGGATCTAATTGAAACATTTTCTAAGTTGTTGAAAAGTATAATTTAGAGATGATACGAACATTTTTTCTCTAAATCTCTTGTGTTTGAAAAAATTAAATTTTAAAAAATAAAGTTTAATTGCTATTGAAAAATGAGAGGGCGTAAACCTATTCAATTTTTTTAATCAAAATACGTACTCTTGGCGTTTTCCCCATTTTCATTTAGCAAGTCAGAAAAGCACTTATGACACTCCCTTGGTGGCGAGTAATGAATATAAGTAACACCAAACTGCACGAGCTAAATCCCCTGCTTTATCAGACAAAGATAAATAATTTCTCAATCTTAGTTGATTTTTAACATGGCATCTATAAGTTTATAAAATTTATCGTAAATCTGTAATGTTCTCCATTTAATTTTGTTATCTAATAAAAAAAGCAATTATGGAAAATACTTCAAGTAGCAGAAGTAATATAAAATTAAACGTAAAACGCTCAAAATTCACAGCAATGGTTGAGGCGAGATGCCCACAATGTCGTGAGGGGAAAATGTTTAAATATTCTTTTTGGCGAGTAGATAAGTTTTCAGAAATGAATGAAAATTGCCCCGTTTGTGGGTTAAAATTTGAAGTAGAACCAGGTTTTTGGTACGGAGCAATGTTTGTGAGTTATGCTAATACAATTGCTTTGTTAGTTGTATTAGGAATTGCAGTTTTTTATATTTTTAATGATCCTCCTGTGTTATATTATATCATCCCCGTCACGATTTTATCATTGATTACTGTTCCTTTTAATTTCAGAATTTCCAGAGCTATATTCCTGCATTTGTTTGGTTTTGTTAAATATAAACCGAACAATTAAAACGATTATAAATAAAAATGGGCTGGATATTTCTTAGAAAAGATATACCCAGCCCATTTTTATTAAGTCCCTATTCTATTGCCCATCTCCCCAAACCCAAGCACGTCCTAATTCTAATTCTTTCCTTAGATTTTGTTTGATAAAAAAATCACGGGTTGAGTAATAATCCAATTTTTTAGCAGGAATTGTTTCCGTATTCGCTAATCCGTAAAGCATCATTGACGTATAACGAACGGTGTTTACCATTTCATCTTTTTTCACTAAATCAAACTTGTCGCAATTGGCATGATAGCAACCCAAGGCTTCGGGTGCAATGCCTCCGATGGGTGATGCCGTTGGTATTCCTTCCAACATAAAGCTCTGATGGTCAGAGTGTAAGCCCGCTTGATTGATGATATTGTTTTTATAAGTAGGCTCGATTTTTTTCATAAATTCGCCCATTTTCGTAAACATCGGAATCATTTCTTCTCGCCCAGATGTGTTGAAACCGTTCGCATTATTTGCCATGTCGAGGTTCATCATGAATACTACTTTATCCATCGAATTATTCTTTTTGCTTCGTTCAATCATGGCTTTTGAACCTAATAATCCTTCCTCTTCGCCCATAAACATCACAAATTCAATGGTTCGTTTTGGCTTCAGATTCAAGGCTTTGAAAGTTCGGGCAATATCCAAAATTGAGAATGAACCAAGTCCATTATCCAATGCTCCAGTGGCTAAATCCCATGAGTCGAGATGTCCGCCAATGACAATTTTTTCGTTTTTCAACTTTTTATCACTCCCTTTAATAGTTGCAATAACATTTCGAGATTTTATTACTTTGCTGAAATTCTTCATGTCAATCATTGCCATCAATTTAGGTTCATCGCTTATCCACGCCCGAACTTGCATACCACTTTCAAGAGAAATACAAACGGCTGGGATTGAAATTAATGCACCCGTAACGGAGGCAGTGCCAGTCAGTAAAACATTGCCCTTTACAGTATTAACAAAAATTACCCCAATTGCCCCGTATTCGATTGCTAAGGCAGTTTTTTCAGAGCGATGAAGGTTACGTGTACCTTTAATTGGCGGTAATAATCCAATATTTACCATCGCAATTTTACCTTTCAATTGTTCTTTAACTGCCTGAAAATCAGGTTCAAGACCGTTACCAACATCCACAATATCCCCTTTAATTTTGGATTCTACGGGAGTCATGGCTAAGGCTACAACTTCAACATCTTGGAAGTTATCACTTTTGCGTGGAGCAATCGCCAACGTAACCGTATCACGTGACCATGCTTCTACTTGAAAAGGTTGATATTTTACGTCTTTAATTCCGTAAGATTTTAACAAATTATACGCATATTCTTCGGCACGTTTTCCATTGGCACTACCCGTAAGACGGTGTCCAATCGTTTTGCAAGCATCACCGAGGGTTTCATAAGCACGACTATTAGCAAGGACTTCATCATTAATGCGATGAAAAACTTCAATCAATTCTTCATCTTCACTTTGAAATGGCGAATATGCGGCGGTTGAAATGAGGAGGATTATACTAAAAAAACTGTAAATTTTTATTTTCATTTTATATGGTTCTGTAAGTAGGAAATATCCCTAAATTTACGAAAATTTTAGATAAATGGATGTATGAATTGATAATAATGAAATAACCAAAAAAGTTCAAATAATTGATTTTCAGATTGTTGGAGTTCAGAAATTATAAATGGCTGTCATTGCGAGTACAACGAAGCAATCTGTTAATTTACGCAAATGAGTTTGAAGTCTTTTGCCAGTAAGCTAATTGATTGCTTCATTGCATTCGCAATGACAGCCATTTATAATTTTTTAATTCACAATTATCTAATTTTATCAACCTAATTTCCACCCATCACGATATTTACGGGCAACAAATTGATTGGCGTAATCGAAATTAGTGATATTCATATTCTTACCATCCCATAATAATTTTTTACGCCCTGGATATTTGCCTCCACGACCTTCCCCTTCACGGTATTGGAAACTTCTGATGGCAATATTTCCCATCAAAATCATTTCCGTTAAAGGTCCTGCGAATTCAAATGGTGAACTGGTTTCTAATTTTCCGTAGCCCGCTTTACAAGCTTTTACCCAATGATAGTTATGTCCATTTGCCTGATTTTCAATACGATACAGCTTTGGCTTAACTTTTACCACATCCGAATCTGTCATTCTTGATTTTGGTAATAAGGTTGGATTTTGATTATACAATTCATTCGCCATTTTGCCTTTTGTGCCTTCATAAATTACGCCATTTGTCCAAAGCGGTTCGTCGCCCCATTCGGCTGGAATATCTGGTTTTAACCCTCCATCATACCAGATAATTTCAATTGGAGAATTATTTTTAGTTGTTTTAGGGTACTGAAAAGTGACTTTAGAAGACGGAGGACAACTATCTGGATAATAATCAGGCACCCAGTCTTTGGTATAAATTGAACTTACACTACATTGTACTTCGGTTGGATAGGTCAATGCCAATACTTTGAAAACACCATCTAATAGATGACAACCCATATCGCCCATAGCACCCGTTCCAAAATCCCACCAACCACGCCATTTGAATGGATGGTAAGCATTAGGAACAAAATCACGAACGGGAGCGGGTCCTAACCATAAATCCCACGGAAAATCAGCGGGAATTTCTTGTTTTGCCATTGGCGTAGGAATTCCTTGAGGCCAAACGGGGCGGTCAGTCCAAATATGTACTCGTTTTACCGTTCCAATCAATCCTGCATCAAACCACTCTTGTATAACTCTCCGCCCATCGTTTGATGAACCTTGATTACCCATTTGCGTTACGACCTTATATTTTTCTGCTGCTTCGGTGAGCATTCGAGCCTCCTTAATATTATGAGTGAGGGGTTTTTGGGTATAAACGTGCTTGCTCAATTCCATCGCTGCCAAAGTTGCAGCTGCATGATGATGATCTGGCGTTGAAATAGTTACAGCATCAATATTGTTTTTTTCTTTTTCTAAAGCTTCACGCCAATCTTTGTATTTTTTAACGTTTCCTGGTAATTCTTTCAAGGTATCTGCCGCCCGACCAAAATCTACATCGGCAATGGCTACGATATTTTCTGTTCCTTTGTTATAGGCTAATAAAGTATCAGATTTACCTTTTCCGCCCGCACCTATGCTCAAAATATTGAGTTTATCGGATGGAGCAATGAAACCTTTACCTCCCAAAACATGGCGTGGTACAATGTAAAAACTTCCTAATGCTAAGGACGTTTTTTTGATAAAATCTCTTCTTGA
>JANXML010000013.1 GCA_025354645.1 Arcicella sp.
GAAACGCCCAAATTTTTATCGGGGGCTCAGGCAATCATGCAATGTTTAGTCGAGAATAATGTAAAAACTATTTTCGGCTACCCAGGCGGGGCAATTATGCCTACCTATGATGCCCTCTACGACTATCAGGACAGGATTAAACACATTTTGGTTCGTCACGAGCAAGGTGCTGGACACGCTGCCCAAGGTTACGCCCGCATGACGGGTCGGGCGGGGGTTGCGATGGTAACTTCTGGACCTGGGGCTACTAACTTGATGACTCCCATCGCTGATGCACTTTTGGATTCAACGCCAATGGTGTGTCTGGTCGGACAGGTGAAGGCGAACCTCTTGGGAACGGATGCTTTTCAGGAATGTGATATTATCGGAATGTCGATGCCCGTAACCAAGTGGAATTACCAAATCACGGATGCCGATGAGATTCCCGAAATCATGGCAAAGGCGTTTTATATTGCAGAATCGGGTCGTCCTGGTCCAGTTTTGTTGGATATTACTCGCACGGCACAAGCGGATATTATGACGAAACCGTTTAGTTATACGCCTTGTAATGAGATAGTTAGCTATCGCCCAAGGTATATTCCGAAGCAATCGCAAGTTGAAGCCGCCGCCAAATTGATTAATGCCGCTCAAAAGCCTTATATCTTTGCAGGACACGGAATTTTGATTGCTAAGGCGGAGGAAGAACTGAATGAATTTGCTCGCAAAACGGATATTCCAGTAGCCACAACGCTCTTGGGAATGTCGGCTTTGCCCTTCGACCATCCCAATTATATCGGTTGGCTCGGAATGCACGGTAATTATGGAGCGAATATTTTGACGGACGAAGCCGATTTAATCATCGCCATCGGAATGCGTTTTGACGACCGAGTAACGGGCGATTTATCCAAATTTATTACCCAAGCCAAAGTCGTTCATATTGACATTGACCCAGCCGAAATCAACAAAAATATCAAGGCAACTGCACCCGTGGTGGGCGATGCCAAAGAGGTTTTGAAAGCCCTTTTGCCTTTGGTGAAAGAGCGTAAACATACCGAATGGAAAGCGGAGTTTAAAAAATACGATGAAATAGAATTTGAGAAGGTTTCTAAGCGTGATTTATTCCACGATGGCGACCAAATAAAGATGGGCGAAGCCGTGGCGATGCTCTCGAAAAAGACTAAGGGTGAGGCAGTTACGGTTACTGACGTGGGGCAACACCAGATGATTGTCAATCGTTATTATCAATACATGAAACCTAATTCCTTGGTAACTTCGGGTGGTGCTGGCACGATGGGTTTTGCCCTTCCTGCGGCATTTGGGGCGAAAGTGGGAGCTCCCGACCGTGAAGTAATTGCCCTAATTGGCGATGGTGGTTTTCAAATGACGATTCAAGAATTAGGAACGATTGCACAAAGTGGTTTGCCCGTAAAAATCATTATTTTGAATAATAATTTCTTGGGAATGGTGCGTCAGTGGCAACAGTTATTTTTCGATAAAAGATATTCATTCGTGGAACTCCAAAACCCCGATTTTATTGCCATTTCAAAAGGCTTCGGCATTGATGCCCACAAGGTT
>JANXML010000015.1 GCA_025354645.1 Arcicella sp.
CTTTATTTACGTTTATAGAAGACATATAAATAACAAAATAATCACAATCATGAAAAAGTTACTGTTCTTTTTATTTTTATCAATCGTTTCATATACAAGTATTTACGCCCAAGATCCCATCGTTATAAAACAAGATAGTTCTGTACGTGATTTGGATGAAGAACAAGATGTAAGAGATTTGCCGTTTCGTCAGCGGATTAGAATTGGTGGAGGAATTGGAGGTTTACAGTTTGGAAATCCAACGTTAGTAGGCGTTTCGCCAATGGTTGGTTATCAAGTAACCAACGACTTTACGGCAGGTTTGGCTGTAAATTATCAATACCTAAAATATTCTGGTATTGATGCAATTAATAGTTATGGTCCTCGCCTTTTTGGACAATATCGTTTACATATTTTAGAGAATATTCTTTCAAAAGCATTTGCACAAGCGGAAGTTCAAAAATATTACGGTTCTTTTTCAGGGCAATCTTTCAATAATGATGCACAATTTTTAGCAGGTTTGGGAATAGGTTTTGGAGGTTTTCAGATAACAGTTTTGTATAATTTTTCATATGTAAATACAAACTCTAATATTTATACATCGTATAATCCTGGATTATTGTCACTTTTTGGAAATAGCAATAGCAATAGCAGCCCAATTGTAATTAGAGTAGGTGGTTTCTTCTTCTAAAACGATGTCAGAAAAGGAAAATCCATTCAAGAATTTAAGACCTTTGTTACTTTCTGTAATAATTGGAATCCTTCGGGTTTTTCTTTTCACAGAGTTATTGATTATCGCTGTAATGGCATATTCTTGGAAAAAAGAACCCATTTTATTTAAACAAAATCATACTGATAAAGGACTCATTTTTTTAGTTATCGTGTTGATTTTGACGTATTTAGTAAAAAGAAATGTTCATAAATTATTAAAAAATTAGAGAAAAGAAGCCTTCGCTCAAAGCGAAGGCTTCTTTGAAATTCGGAAAATAACACAACTACTTTCATGCAAAAATTGCGTACTTCTATATCATTTCTTTTAGCAATTTTCTTGCTAAACAGCTGTAATTCCGCCCTGCAATCATTTAAAAAGGGGCAGAAAAAATTTGATAATGGCGAATATGAATTGGCTATTAAGGAATTACAAAAATCATCGGCGGCTGGCTATGAATTGGGCAAAACCAATTATTTGATTGCAGAATCTTATCGCCTTTCAAATCGTCCTATCCAAGCGGGAGAATATTATGAAAAAGCCCTTACTTCTGGCAGTAAAGAAAATGATTTGCGTTATCATTTAGCCACTGCTCAGAAGATGCAAGGCAAATATAAAGAGGCGAGCCAAAACTTGGAAAAATACCTCTCAGGCATTCCAAGCAAGGAATTAAAGAATAAAGCACAAACGGAAATTGACCTTTTGCCCGAGGTTGAGGCGTTAGCAAATAAGAAAACGTACATCGAAATCAAGCCGATGAGTTTGAATTCGACGGGAACAGAATTTGCCCCAATTCCACAAGGGAATGAACTGATTTTCACGGCTTCACGCAAGGATGTGATTTACAAAAATAATGGTTTGCCATTTTTAGGGTTGTATCGTGCATCCCTGAATACACCCACGGAAATTGGAACACCAATGCTTTTTAGTGCAACTATTTTTAAAAATAATGCCAATGAAGGAACACCAACGTTTTCAAAAGACGGTAAAATGATGGTTTTTGCACGGGGTAACACGGGAAAACGCTCAGATGCCTCACCCGATGTGGATTTGTATATTTCTAAAAACATTGATGGGGTTTGGTCGGAACCCGAAATGGTTTCGGTGTCAGACTCTTTGGCTTGGGATGGTTCACCTTCTTTTTCTGCCGATAATAAAACGCTGTATTTCAGTTCAAATCGTTTGGGTGGAAAAGGTGGAATTGACCTTTACCGTGCCAATATCGACAACGCAGGAAGATTTGGAAGAGCCATCAATATGGGGTCGGATATTAACACCCCAGGCGATGAAATGTTTCCCTATGTTTCAGCGGATGGAAAATTGTACTTTTCTTCGGATGGACACGCTGGAATTGGGGGTTTAGATTTATTTACGGCTACTCGAGTAAACGGTGAAATTAAAGTGGAACATTTAGGAATTCCCTTAAATTCTCGCTTTGATGATTTTGGATTAGTTGCCATTGATTCAACCAAAGGATATTTTGCCTCAAACCGTGATTCTGGAAAAGGAGATGATGATATTTATTATTACGAAAACACGCAACCTGGTAAAAAATACGAAGTTCCACCGCCAGTTATTGCCGTTGTTGAACCTCCAAAAAAGAAAATGATTCGTTATTTTTTAGCGGGAACAATTACGGACGACAAAAGCCAAGCCCTTGATTCTGTGAAGGTTGCGATTATTGACAACTCGACTAATCAAGCCATTGAGGAAGTTTATACCAAAGGTGAAGGTACTTTCGGGAAGGTGAAAATGGATGAAGAAAAGACATATATTATCGTTACGGAAAAGAAAGGATATTTCACCAAACGTGAGCCTTTCACAATGGTAGGCAAGTCTGTTTCATTAGATAAATTAACCAAAGCAGAGACCGATACAACCTTTTATGCCAGCATAAAAATGACCAAGCCAGAGGTTGGAAAAGAGATTACCTCAACGTTTAGCATTGCTCCAATTTACTACAATTTAGACAAATCAGACATCAGAAGTGATGCTTCGTCAGAATTGGATAAAATTGTACAAATCTTAGTTGACAATCCTAATATTAAGTTAGAATTAGGCTCACATACCGATTCACGAGCCACGTCTGAATACAACCAAAAACTATCACAAAGACGGGCAGAATCAGCGGTTTCTTACATTATTTCAAGAGGAATTTCGTCGCTTCGTATTGTGGCAAAAGGCTACGGCGAAAGTCAGTTAGTAAACCAATGTGCCGATGGAATTCCATGTTCGGAAGAAGAGCATCAAGCCAACCGTCGAACGGAATTTAAAGTATTGGAAGTGAAATAGAAAATTTATAAAATACAAGAAGCCACGATTATTATAATCGTGGCTTCTTGTATTTTCCTGCCTCCTATCTCCTCTTATTTTCCTGCCTACTTTTTTTATATCTTTACGAATCATTCATTCAAAAACCATTATTCATGTACATAGGCTCAATTGACCAAGGCACAACCAGTACTCGTTTTATCATTTTCGATAAACAAGGCAATCAAATCTCCGTCGGACAAAAGGAACACAAACAGATTTATCCACAAGCGGGTTGGGTTGAACATGATACCGATGAAATTTGGAAAAATACGCAAGAAGTCATAGGTTTAGCATTGGGAAAAGCAAATCTATCCACTACTGATATTGCGGCGGTTGGTATCACAAATCAACGTGAAACCACGGTGGTTTGGAACAAAAATACGGGACAACCTTATTACAACGCAATCGTTTGGCAAGATACTCGGGTCGGGAATATGGTTTCGGAATTATCGAAAGATGGCGGGGCAGACAGATTCAGAGATAAAACGGGTTTGCCCTTGGCTACATATTTTAGTGGGTTGAAAATCAAATGGTTGTTAGAAAATGTGGAAGGTCTGCGTGAAGATGCCGAACAAGGAAATGCTATTTTTGGCAATATGGATACCTTCATTATATGGCATTTAACGGGTGGAACGGATGGTGGAATTCATATCACGGACGTAACAAATGCCAGTCGAACCCAATTAATGGATTTAAAAACCTTGGCTTGGGATGATGAAATTTTGGCAACGTTGAACATTCCAAAAGCGATGTTACCGACCATAAAATCAAGTAGTGAAATCTACGGTGAAGCTCGTGGCGTATTGGCGGGTGTTCCCGTAGCGGGCGACTTGGGTGACCAACAAGCAGCCTTGGTCGGGCAAACTTGTTTTGCCCCAGGAGAAGCTAAAAATACCTACGGAACGGGTTGTTTTATGTTGAAAAACACGGGTACAAAAATTATGCCTTCCAATCACGGATTATTAACAACCGTAGCCTATCAGTTTGGTAATCAGCCCGTTAATTATGCTTTGGAGGGTTCAGTTGCCATTGCGGGTTCATTGGTTCAATGGCTTCGTGATAATTTAGGCATCATCAAAAAGAGTTCAGATATAGAAGTTTTGGCGAAAACGGTTGAGGATAACGGAGGATGTTATGTCGTTCCTGCATTTTCAGGTTTGTACGCTCCTTATTGGAAAGCAGATGCCCGTGGAATTATTGCAGGTTTAACCAGTTATGTAAACAAAGCTCATATTGCCAGGGCAGCTTTGGAAGCTACTGCATTTCAGACTTTGGAGGTTTTGGAAGCCATGGAAAAAGACTCAGGAATTAAGATTTCTTCGCTTCGAGTGGACGGTGGAATGGTTGTAAATCAGACACTTATGCAATTTCAGGCGGATTTGGTGGAAGTACCAGTCGTTTGTCCAGCTATGATTGAGACCACCGCTTTGGGTGCCGCCTACGCCGCAGGTTTGGCAGTAGGATACTGGACGGATTTAGACGATTTAAAGCAAAACTGGGGTATCGCCCACACGTGGAAACCAAACATGAAAGCCTCAAAAAGAGACAATTTAGTGCATTACTGGAAAAAAGCGGTAGCGAGGAGTTTTGATTGGGAGGAGTAATAAAAGTTAAACTAATAAATTGTATTATAAAAAGATTTTTTAAATAATTAAATAATTGTACCTTTGCAGTCCATTTTAAAATAATTAAAGCTAAATCATTGAAATTTAGTTATTTACAGGGTGTAAATATTGTTTTTAATTGGAATTAATAATATTTTTTTACAGCAGTGATGTTGCAATATTTTAACAAAAGAACAAATGAGAAAGCGAATCGAAAAAGTTGATTTGACTCCAGAAAAAAGGGAACAGACTCGTCAAAGAAAAGACGATTTAAACCGTGCATTGGGGCGTGAAGTACCTGCAAGAAAAACATACGGAGATAGTGGTGAGAGAAAAGAGTTTGACGGCGAACGCAAACCTTACGGAGATAAAAGGGATTTCATGGGAGATAGAAAACCATTCAATTCGGACGAACGTAAACCTTACGGAGAGAAAAGGGAGTTTAATTCAGGCGAGAGAAAACCTTACGGAGAAAAAAGAGAATTCAATTCGGGTGAACGTAAACCATACGGAGAGAAAAGAGAATTCAATTCAGAACGTCCAGAAAGAAGAGAATTCAATCCTGGTGAACGTAAACCTTACGGAGAGAAAAGGGAGTTTAATTCTGGTGAACGTAAACCATACGGCGAGAAAAGAGAATTTAACTCAGAACGTCCAGAAAGAAGAGAATTTAATTCAGGCGAACGCAAACCTTACGGAGAAAAAAGAGAATTTAATTCGGGTGAACGTAAACCTTATGGCGAGAGAAGAGAATTTAATTCGGGTGAACGTAAACCTTACGGAGAAAAAAGAGAATTTAATTCGGGTGAACGTAAACCTTATGGTGAGAAAAGAGAATTCAATTCAGAACGTCCAGAAAGAAGAGAATTTAATTCAGGCGAACGCAAACCTTACGGCGAGAAAAGAGAATTTAATTCAGGCGAACGCAAACCATACGGCGAGAAAAGAGAATTCAATTCAGAACGTCCAGAAAGAAGAGAATTTAATTCGGGTGAACGCAAACCATACGGCGAGAAAAGAGAATTTAATTCGGGTGAACGTAAACCTTATGGTGAAAAAAGAGAATTCAATTCAGAACGTCCAGAAAGAAGAGAGTTTAATTCGGGTGAACGTAAACCTTATGGCGAGAAAAGAGAATTCAATTCAGAACGTCCAGAAAGAAGAGAATCTAATTCAGGCGAACGCAAACTATACGGCGAGAAAAGAGAATTTAATTCAGGTGAAAAAAAACCTTACGGAGAAAAAAGAGAATTCAATTCGGGAGAAAGAAAACCTTATGGCGAGAAAAGAGAATTTAATTCAGGCGAACGCAAACTATACGGTGAAAAAAGAGAATTCAATTCAGAACGTCCAGAAAGAAGAGAATTCAATTCTGGCGAACGCAAACCTTATGGCGAACGTCCAGCACCAATATCTGGTGAACGTAAACCTTACGGAGACAAGAAAGATTTTTCTTACGGTAACGATAAAAGAAAACCCGTTGCTAAAAGATTTGATAAAGGAGATTTCAACAAGCCTCGTCCAAGTTTTGGGGATAAACCTTCCTTTGAGGAAAAAAAAAGCCGAGGAGAGGGAAACGATAAAACAGAAAAGACTTTTGGATCGGCAAAAACAAATTTTGGCGGCAAAAACCTTTTCAATGCTCATAATCCAAAAGAAGAATCTGACAAGTGGACTCCAACCTACAAAATAGGACAATACAGAGATACTGCCCCAAAGAAAGTTAAAAAGAATATTGAGGCATCTGAGAAGAAAAACAGTGCTGAAATTCGCTTGAATCGTTTTATCGCTAATGCAGGGATTTGCTCACGTCGTGAGGCAGATGATATCATTAAAGCAGGAGAAATAAGCGTAAACGGAGAAATTGTTACCGAAATGGGACATCAAGTTCAGCCTGGCGATGTGGTGAAAATGGGTAATAAAAAGTTGAGTCGTGAGAAAATGGTGTACGTTTTAATTAACAAGCCCAAAGATTTTATCACCACAACTGAAGACCCAGATGACCGCAAAACCGTAATGGATTTGGTCAAAAATGCTTGTGAAGAACGAATATATCCAGTGGGTCGCTTAGACAGAAATACCACAGGTTTATTGCTTTTGACGAACGACGGAGAATTGGCAGATAAATTAACGCATCCTTCAAACGAAGTTGAAAAATTATATCAGGTAGAACTTGATAAACCTTTAACAGCCGAACATCAAGAGCAAATTTTGAAAGGAATTACACTCGAAGATGGCGAATTTAAAGCGGATGAAGTAGGAATTGTTACACCAGATAATATGGTGATTGGCATTAAAATTCACTCGGGACGGAATCGTATTGTAAGACGTTTGTTTGAATCTTTGGGTTATGACGTACTAAAACTTGACCGTACTACTTTTGCAGGATTAAACAAAAAAGACCTTCCACGTGGTTCTTGGCGTTTTTTGACTGAGAAAGAAGTGGTGAAGTTGAAGTTTTTTAAATAGATTTTACTGTAGCTCGAAGTAGTACTTCGATAGTGGTGTCCGAATATTCGCCCGCTCTCGAAGTGCTACTTCAAGCTACAGTATTATTCCCACCTAATCTTCACAAAAATATCCGTATTCCTCCCCTTATCATCACTGCACGAAATCTTTGTTTTTCCTGATTCTGGCACAAAAAAAATGGGCGTATTAGGCGTTGATTTCTGTAATAATTTATCGTTTATATACCAATAAATTTCTTTTACATCATTGCGTACTTGGGCATTGAGCATTAACTTTTGTGTATCGTTTTTATCCAAAATATATTCCGAACCATCCACAGGATAGACAATTTGTGGTGCATTTTCTTGGAATATTCTTTCACATTTTGGGTTATGCGGAGGAATGTTAGTGTACAAAATATGCTTGGTTTCAAACCAACTCACTAACTCAGAAGCATGATTTGGATAAATCTTTTTGACTGCTCCGCTATCAGGCAAACAATGTGAGCAATAACTCATACTTGCATCGGCATTTACATACACATACTTGGCGTGCGTGCATAAAGTCATTTTAGAAACACTCGGAATATAATAATCCGTTATTTGATTAATACAGAACTCATTAGGCACATCGCCACTTTCAGCACAAACTTTTCTCATCGCCATATTTTCGGGCGATTTAAACCATTTTGAGGAAGAATTATAATCAATCGTGTTGAAAATATCGAATAAAAGTGGCGTGGCAATATTGGCTCCCGAAAGTTCTGGAACGCCTTCGCCCGAGAAGTTTCCAATCCAAACCCCAACCGTGTATTTGGCATTGTAGCCAATACTCCAAGCATCTTTTTTACCAAAAGAGGTTCCCGTTTTCCAAGCAATTTTGGGCATTCTGTACGTATAAGCGTAATTATTGGGCAAATCTGGACGAGTAATTTGGGTTAGAATTTGGTTAATTAAGTAGGTGGATTCTGGGGATACAATAGCCCCCCCTGCCCCCGAAGGGGGAGCCAGTACACGACTTTTGGACTCGAAAGTTCCCCCTTCGGGGGCGGGGGGGGCTTGGTAACTACTTTTTTGAAATTGTCCCTCATTCGCAAAACTTGAAAACAAATTTGTTAATTCTTCCAAAGTCACACCACAACCACCTAAAACTAAGGATAATCCTAATTGGGATGAATTCTTTTTTACTGCTTGAAAATCTGCTTTTTTGAGTTTATCTATTAAAACAGGCGTAGAAATTTCCTTCAATAATTTCACAGCTGGAATGTTCAAGGAGTTTGCCAAAGCGAATTCTACTGATACTTTTCCGTGAAATAATTTATCAAAATTCTCGGGTTCAAAACCACCAAAATTCGTTGGAACGTCATTAATGGTGTTTTTGGGCGTAATAATTCCTTTATCGAAAGCGGTTGCATACAAAAGTGGTTTCAGCGTACTTCCTGGCGAACGAATTGCCCGCACGCCATCCACTTGTCCGCCGTCCACGGGATTATTAAAATCTGCCGAACCTATGTATGCTTCCACTTGATGGGTTTGGTTGTTTACTACCATTACCGCAGCGTTATGAATATTCATGGCATAGAGCCGACTAACATAGTTTTGTACAATTTTCTCAATGGTCAATTGCTTATTCCGAACCAAGGAAGAATGAATATTTGCTTGGGTTGGATACTCATTTTTTAACCGTAAAGAAAGGTGCGGTGCAAGTTTGGGAGCTTCGTGTCTTTGAGCGTTTAAAGGTTCGCTCAAAGCATCGTCAATATCCTGATTATGAAACACTTCCGATTCTTTAAATTCATTCAGCCAACGATTTCTTTCCTTCAAAATAAAATCATTATTAATCCCCAAACGCAAACTTGAAGGACGATTGGGAATAATTGCCAAAGCCATCACCTCTGCCAAACTCAACACATCGGGCGATTTCTGAAAGTACAAAATGGAAGCTGATTTTATACCTTCGATATTTGAGCCATAAGGCACAAGATTGAGATAAAGTTGCAGAATTTCATCTTTGGAATAATGCACTTCCAACTGAAACGCACGCAGAATTTCGATGATTTTATTGAAATACGTTCTACTCTTTGGATTCAATAATCGAACAACTTGCATCGTGATGGTACTCGCCCCTGACGTTCGCCTACCTGTGAATACATTACGTACACCTGCCCGCATAATGGCAAATGGATTTACCCCAAAATGCCAACGAAACCAACGGTCTTCCTTATAAACAATGGCTTTTTCGAGCGTTGGCGTAATCTCCGAAAGCTCCGTTTTCATCCGCCATTTATCCTGATTATTCAAAAAAGCATGAAGCACTTTTCCTTGAGAATCCGTAATTAAAGTGGAATAATTGGGTTGAACTTTGAAAGGAAAAATCAAGTCTAACAGAATGAAAATCAATAGGATAGAAGCTATTATTTTAAAAGGTTTGGTTTTTATCAGGGCTTTAATGCGTTGCATTGAGAGGAGATTTATACTAAAATATTGGGTTTATGATTATGGGTTTTTCTTTAAATCAATCCCTCCACAATTCTCATTATTTCGGATAATCCAATTGAATCAATCTCTGAAAAATCATCCAGTATGTCAGAATCAACATCGAGGACTAAAAAAACTTCACCATTTTTATCAAAAGCGGGCAACACAATTTCTGATTTTGAGGCTGATGAACAAGCAATATGCCCTGGAAAAGCCTCAACATCTGGCACAATGACGACTTGTTTTGTAGTATAGCAATAACCACAAACACCACGATTGAAATTAATGCGAGTGCAAGCAATTGGACCTTGAAATGGACCTAAAACTAATTGGCTTTCTTTCTTCAAATAAAAACCTACCCAAAAAAAATTAAAGGCTTCTTTCAGGGCAGCGGAAATGTTAGCAAGATTAGCCGTTAAATCGCTTTCATGTTCTGTGAGTGCTTGAATCTGAGGAATTAGGCTATCGTAAATTTCCTTTCGATTACTTGTTTGAGGGACTAATAAACGCTCTGCCATATACTTTAAACAGTTACGGTTTGGAAATACCTTTTCATCCAAGAGTCAGATGCTTTTACATTCCAATTATTTTTAAATTCTTGAATATCAGGTACTAAATTATTAAAAATCAGTGTTTTAGGTGTTAAAATATCTCCCATAACTAATGATTTTATTTTACCGATTTCAACAGTTTGCAGTTCACCATTTTGAATAAAAGCAATTGAACGGTCAAAGAAATCAACATTCATCTCAACACCTAAATCTTTTAGCCAACGTGTAGAAGCATCAATTGAACAACCAGAAGCCTGATTTTGCATTTCGTCCACTGCTACAATTACAAAACGATTGTGTAAAACTTGAATCGAACCTGCCAAAGAAGCCCCATGAGCCGCCCAATTATTTATCTGATTTTCAAGAACTTGCTGGATTATTTGCACCTCCGAATCTGAAAGGTTTTTATTAGTTTGATATACCCATACACGGGCATAATCAGGCATTTTATGGAAAGGAATTAACATGGAATTTGCTATTTATAATTTTGTAAAGGTATAGATTGAACGTGAGAAATGGTCTGATAGTTTCAAAAGATGGTTTTGAAACTATCAGACCATTTTAAAAATATCTACAAAACAAATCCAACCCCAACCGTAGAATTCGTCTGGTCATCAATCAAAATAAAGGCTCCATTAGCAGGATTATCTTCGTATTTATCAGCAAAAATCGGCTTGGCAGTTCTCAAGGTAATCTCTCCAATTTCATTCAATTTCAATGCTGAAACACCATTTTCAATCGTGTCTTGATTCACGACATCAATCTTTGAATTCAAGGAAATAATCTTTGCCTTCGAGTCATTAATACCGTGTTGAAGGATATACGTTCTGCCCGAAACCAAAGCCTGAGAATCCATCCAGCAAATTCTTGCCGTGATTTCTTTCAACTGGTTTGGTTGATTATGGGCTTTGACCAACATATTTCCACGAGATACATCCACATCCGTCTCCAAAGTTATCACGATAGATTCTTTTGCTCCTGCGGTTGATAATTGCGTTCCAAATTTTTCAATCGTAGCAATTTTAGAAGTTTGTCCCGTTGGTAAAACGGTCACTTCTTCGCCTACTGCAAATGAACCCGAAGCAATTTTTCCTGCATAACCTCTATAATCATGGAATTCTTCCGTTTTGGGTCTAATCACAAACTGAACTGGAAAACGAGCAGGTTTTTTAATTTCGTCAAAAGAAGTCGATTCTAATTCTGCCAATAAAGGCAAACCAGCGTACCAGGGCATTTCAGTAGTTTGAATCGAAATATTTTGTCCGTATAAAGACGACATTGGAATAAACGTAATTTCCTGTCCTTTAAAAGAAACTTTATCTGCAATGGCTTGAACATCAGCTTTGATTGCATAGAATTTTTCTTCCGAATATCCCACTAAATCCATTTTATTCACGCACACAATTACTTTCGGAATACGTAGCATCGAAGCAATAAAAAAGTGACGAAAGGTTTGCTCCAAAACACCATTTCGAGCATCAATCAGAATCATCGAAACCTTCGTATTCGAGGCACCCGTAACCATATTACGGGTGTACTCGAAGTGTCCAGGTGTGTCAGCAATAATGTACTTACGTTGTGGCGTTGAGAAATAAATATTCGCCACGTCAATCGTGATGCCTTGTTCACGCTCAGCGATGAGTCCATCTGTCAGTAAAGACAAGTCCAAAAAGTTCAAGCCTTTGCGTTTTGAAGCAGATTCGAGAGCCTCAATTTTATCTTTGGTAATTGACTTTGTTTCGTATAAAAGTCGTCCAATTAATGTGCTTTTGCCATCATCTACTGAACCTGCGGTTGCAATTCTTAAAATATCCATCTTCCTAAAAATATCCTTGTTGTTTACGTTTTTCCATGGCGGCTTCCGAGCGTTTATCGTCGATTCTGGCACCACGTTCTGAGATTTCTGCCGAGAGAATTTCTCCGATAATATCATCCAATTCAACTGCTTCTGAGGCAACAGCTGCCGTACAAGTCATATCACCAACCGTTCTAAAACGGACAGTTGCCTCAAACGGAATTTCGTCGGCATCTTTGTTAAGATGTTCAGAATCAGCCCATAACATTCCGTCACGCTCAATCACTTGGCGTTGATGAGAATAATAAATGGAAGGAATCGCCATTTTTTCTTCTTTAATATAATTCCAAACGTCCAATTCTGTCCAGTTTGAAATCGGGAATACTCGCACGTTTTCACCGATGGCAATACGTCCGTTCAACATATCAAATAATTCGGGGCGTTGGCGTTTTGAATCCCACTGACCAAAATCATCCCGAACCGAGAAAATACGTTCTTTGGCACGGGCTTTTTCTTCATCACGTCTTGCTCCGCCGATACACGCATCGAATTTGAATTCTTCGATAGCATCCAACAGCGTAACCGTTTGTAAAACATTTCGAGAGGCATATTTACCCGTTTCTTCCTTCGCTTTGCCTTGGTTAATTGAGTCTTGCACGTAACGCACAATCAACTCCGCACCCGTTTCCTTAGCAAGCCAATCACGGAATTCAATGGTTTCTGGAAAGTTATGACCCGTATCGACATGAACCAACGGAAAGGGAATTTTGCCAGGATAAAATGCCTTCTGAGCCAAACGGACAAGGGTTATTGAGTCTTTACCACCCGAAAAAAGAAGGGCAGGTTTTTCAAATTGAGCCGCCACTTCACGCATAATGTAAATGGCTTCATCTTCAAGTTCACGAGGGAAATAACCGTGTTTTGGGGTAGCCACCCCGCCCCCGAAGAGGGAGTTTATTGAAAGGTTTTTGTCTAATATAGTATTACTCATAATTGTAAATTTTAGAATTCCAACTTTAATATCGTAGAACAATTCCCCCTTCGGGACGGTTCGACGCTTCGATTAGAGGGCTGTATGCAATCCACATTCCTTCTGAGATTCTTCCCACCACCAACGTCCTGCCCGTGGATTTTCACCTGCTTGAATAGCCCGAGTACAAGGTTGGCAACCGATGGAAATAAAACCTTTTCGGTGAAGCGGATTATCTGGTACACGGTTAAGTCTCAGATAATCAAGCACTTGCTCATAAGTCCAATGAATTAAGGGATTAAATTTAATAACTTTATTGCCTTCGTCCCATTCTACAATTTTCATATCCGCACGGTTTTCAGATTGTTCAGCACGCAAACCCGTAATCCAGATTTCTGCCCCCAATAAAGCTTTTTTCAGAGGCTCAATTTTACGAATAAAACAACATTCTTTTCGATTTTCAACAGAAAAATAAAAACTGTTAAAACCTTTCTGTTTAACTAAGACTTCAACTCTTGAAGTATTCGGAAAATAGGTTTCAAATTCTTTATTATATTTCGTTTTAGTGGCATCCATCAATTCATAACTTTCTTGAAACAAACGACCCGTATCTAAGGTAAATACTCTGATTTTCAAGTTATTACGAAAAATTGCGTCGGTAATTACTTGGTCTTCTTGTCCGAATGAAGTTGAGAAAACTACGTTTTTATAGTTTCCAGTAACATACTTTAAACTATCTTCAAGCGAAAGACTTTCTAAATTTGTGATTAATTCTTGCATTATTTTACGGTTCATAGTGAACGGTTAAAGGAAAACGGTGTTTCCACAAATTAAACGGATATGTTAAGAACTTATGGGTCTGTATCCAAACCGTTTACCTTTCACCGTGAACCGTAAAACCATTTTACAAAGATATACAAAGTCTATTGAATTAGTATTCTAATGAAAAAATATTTAGTAATTTTTAGACTTTCGTATCAATTTATCTGTTATCTTTAAAAACAGATCCTTACATAATTTATCAGCATACCTAAATCATAAATTGTATGAATCAGGGACTTGCCGCCTACTTCGAGAAGTCCGACAGCCACAGCCGTATGTCGGATATGAATGTCAAGGAATTAAAAGATTTGGTGCGACAGGGCGAAGGCACTTCTCTTGAATTCAAACTTAAAGCCAGTCATCCCGAAAAAATTATTCGTGAAATGGTCGCTTTTGCTAATAGCAAAGGAGGAAAACTGTTGGTAGGAGTAGGTGATGATAAAACCATTCCAGGCTTAAAATTTGTAGATGAAGAAGAATATATATTAGTCCGTGCTATCGAAAAAAATTGCTTTCCACCCCTTCATTATGAAATTGAAAGAATCGCCATTACCGATGAGCGAGATGTTTTAGTTTTTAATATTCCTAAAAGCAAAGAAAAACCGCATTTTGTGCATCTCGAAAATGAAGAACACAGGAAGGCTTATGTACGGGTTAAAGACCGTTCTGTGCAAGCAAGCCGTGAAGTGAAACAGATTTTAAGACGTGAAAATGAGGATGGAATAAAGTTTACTTACGGAGAAAAAGAAAAGATATTAATGACGTATCTTGCTGAAAATCAAAAGATTACGATTGAAAAATTTTCAGAAATAGCGAAAATTAATCTTCGTTCAGCATCTCATACATTAGTACTTTTAGTTTTAAGCAATGTATTAAAAATTCAGCCTGATGAAATAATGGATTGGTATTATCTTTTGTAGGAGGAATGAAGATAGGAGAAACGAAGACGTAGAGAAATGTACTTTTCCTTCTGTTTTGCATTATTTCCTTTCTCTCATCTTCCTTCCTCCTTTCACTTCTTCTCGTAATAAGGCGTTGTCTCTGGTACTTCAATGACGGGCGGTCGCCAATTGATTTTTTTGCCAAATTTGAAGGTAATGCCAGCACTAAGACTTACCAAATTAGTATAACCATCTGAATAAGTAATTCCTGTATATTTAATCTTCGCAAAGATACCCAACCTATCAGCGTACTCTTGAAGATGTATGCCGATAGTCGGTGAAAATCCCCAATTTATACATTCCCCCATTGGTAAATTCGGACTGTAACTACGATAGCTCTCATTAATTTGAGAATCATAATTTGTATAAAAAGCACCTGTTTCAAGTCCTATAAAGGGTTTTACTAATTTTTTGCTCAGTAAATAATATTCTCCTCCAATAGTCAATGGAACTACGGTTTTATAAGAATGTCCATAAGTTTTTGAGCTATAATCGTAATTAGAAACAGCAATTAAAGCAATTCTCATATCATAAATGCCAACGGTTGCAGTAGTTCTGAATTTGTCAGAAATGTGCTTACGAAGGCTTAATTCAAAGCCCGAACCAGCAAAATGGGCTTCATCGCTAAAACCTTTTTCAACGGTATAATTGAAACTTGAACTGACTTGAATTTGTGCAGTAGCTAAAAAAGGAATAAATAAGAAAAGTAGTAATATTTTTTTCATATCGTTTAGCGAATCGTAATTGATTGACGGATTTGGTAATCTTGAAAATATTTAACGAATATATGAAATTATTTATTACGCTACTCGGTTGATTGTCAATTAATTATAAAAACTTACAAGTTATTAAATCGCAAGTCTTTAAGTCAGTAAAAATCTACATTAGGCAATAATTTTTCTTATGACTTAAAGACTTGCGATTTTAGGCTTACTTCAAAACATAAGCTAAAGACTCTTCATTTTCGGTAATCCAATCTGTAATTTCTTGCACAATTTGTTTCATCGAAATTTCTGGTTTCCAGCCCGTCAAAGCCGTCACTTTTGAATTATCGGTAATGTACAATGGAATATCCGCCGCACGATTTTCTGGAACTTGACTGATAGGTATCGTCTTGCCCGTAACCTCCTGACAAATAGCTGTGAGTTCTTGCAAAGAGGCACTTACCTCAACGCCACCACCCACATTCAGGACTTCGCCGTTTACTGTATCAATATTATGTAGTTGATAATCAATGAGTTTATATAAATCCTTCACATGAAGCATATCACGGGTTTGCCTCCCCGAACCACCATATCCGATGTAAGCCAATTTTTGTTGCCAGTAATGTTTTGCCACCCAAAGTACCATTACGCCCTGGTCGATTTTACCCATTTGCCAAGGACCAGTTAATACGCCACAACGATTGATAACGGTTTTCATACCATAAAATTCGTTGTATTCATGAATCATTAATTCAGAAGCCAATTTAGTTGCACCGTACAATGACCTTGCCCCATCTAATGGAAAATCCTCGGCAATTCCTTTGGCAGAAACACCTCTGACGGATTGATTATCCGTTAACGTAAAGCGAGTTTTTTGTTCTTCGTAATTCAGTTTTTCAATCGCTTTGATAGGATAAATGCGGCTCGTGGAAAGGAAAATAAAACTCGCTCCACACTTTTTGGTATAGTTCAAACAGTTGATTGTTCCGACCAAATTGGTATTTATCAAGTAGTCAGGCGTGCCGTCCAATCCTGCCAAAACCGAAGGTTCAGCCGAGGCTTCAATCACGAAATCTACTTTGGGAAGAGCATCAAAATCTTCTTTATTCCGAATATCACCATGAACAAAAACTGCCCCAGCTTTCGCCAAACGAGGTAAATTGAGTTCAGAACCTTTACGTTTAAGATTATCTAAACAGATAACTTCGTAAGTTGGATGATGAGTTTTTATGTTAATGGCAAGTGCCGAACCGACAAAACCTGCACCGCCTGTTATTAAGATTTTCATTTATTGTTGTTTTACTTTTTTCTTTTTTTAATTACAAACTCGCTAAAAAAACTGTAAATATCATGTCATTGCGAGCGTAGCGAAGCAAACTTTTAGCTTACGGGAAAGGGCTTCTAAACTCAATTATCCAAATCTTACGACACCGAAGAGAGTTTAAAGTTTACTTCATCAATCCAGAAGATTGCTTCGTTGCACTCGCAATGACAAAACTCGTAATTTGAATAATACCTTCTACAACCTCCCAGCTCTCATTTTCATCAATGCCTCCTCATATTTAAAAGTCAATCCCTTCAAAGTTTTAGCCAAATTCAAGGCTTTTTCTTCGGCTGAAATCGCTTCTGATTTAACACCCATTTTGTATAATAAATGTGCATAAGTGTTCCAATAATCAGGGGTTTCATCAATTTCGTTAGCTTTTTTAATCCAAGGAATGGCTTTTTGCAATGTGTTTTTATCATTCACATTCCGATAAAATTCTTCTGCTAATCCGTCTAAATCCGAGGCAAAATTAATGCTTGCATAATGAATGTGCAATTGTTTCATGGCATCAAATCGTACTTTCCCAATCTTCACCGAATCTGATTTTCCAGTATGATATGGCATCATAAACTCCTGAAAATGAGCTTGATTTTGCTTTTTTAATTCGTCTTGTGAGATATTCATTAAGTATTTATCCGCTAAGTTTTGGGCGGTTTCTAAATACTTAGGCACATTATTCATAGACTTATAAAGCTCCATTCGATACCGCTCATTTTGTCGTCCTGCCTCAACGGGATTGAGTTGTAAATTATGAAGTACCAATCTTTCCAATAAATCTAAATTCTTAGTTCTGAGTGCATTACGAAAATATTCCATCATCGTACTCGATACAATTTCAAGCGTTGAGATATTATATTTTTTAAAAGCGGATTGATTTTTCAAGATTTCAATTGCCTTGCCGTTAAGTGTAAAAGCATTTTCCGCTAATAATTTTAAGGTTTTTTCGGAGGTTTGTTCAATCGTTGGAATTGCTAATAAATACTGTTCCACCAATTCTCGATTATCCATTACCATCGCACGGCGTTTATTAATAAAATCTGCCATGAAAGCGGCATCTCTTTTCCCAGCCCGATATTGATTCTCATAATCCTCCAAACGCCCTTCTTTATACTGATTCAAGGCATTATCTACAGATTTCATAAACTCAGCAACGGGCATATATCCCGCATCTGTGAGTAATACATTCTGGTTTTTATCCGCCCAAACTAAAAACGGATAGGCACTCACTTCAAACTTACGTGCTAAATCTGGACCTTCCCCTTTTTCTGCATCAATTTTGAAATTGATAAAGCTGGAATTCATCTTCTGAATGACTTCAGGTTTTGAATAAACTTTTTGGTCGAGAAGTTTGCATGGTCCACACCAAGTAGTGAAAAAATCTATGAAAATGGGCTTATTCTGGGTTTTAGCTTTCGCTACCGCATCCTTCCAAGTCCCCTTTTCAAAATTAATTTCTTGGGCATGAGAGATTGGAATTGTGAGAGATAAAAATATAAAAGTGAAACTTGTTTTTATAGGGATTTTATTTGAAATTTTAGAACACGCACTTAAAAGATGTTTAAATTTTATAAATATCTGAAAATGAATTACTTACGAAATTAACTGTAAGCTCTTTCCGAAATCCCGCTGTTTGAGCGAAGCGACCGACGCTCGGCGAGTTTCGGGATTTCTTGATTTTCTTTTGCGGTTCGCCCTTTAGATTTGTACTTTGATTATTTATAATAAAAACTGTTATTACCGTTGTCTTTTCTTTTTGCTTCTTTTTCTTTTGTTGAGATGTGGATAAGTAAGACATTTACAGTAAAAACTAACCAATCGGTGGCGACACAT
>JANXML010000069.1 GCA_025354645.1 Arcicella sp.
TAATCATGGAGATACGGATATTTTCGTAGCAAAACTTTCAAAAACAGGATCAGTTGATTGGATTAAGTGTTTTGGAGGAACGTTGGATGAAAAAAGTGGCGAAATTATCGTGAGTTCAGAAGGTGGATATTTGTTCACAGGTTCAGCAAAATCTTTCAATGGCGATTTGCTAAGTAAATTTCCGACCGATGCAGATGCTTGGGTCGTGAAAATTACGACTACGGGAATCATCTCTTGGCAACAACTTTTCAATGGCAATTATTCCGATTTTTGTAAAGCCGCTAAGCAATTACTAAACAAAAATTATGTAGTTGTGAGTAACATTGGCACCGCTTCTGGAACAAATCAGCGGGAAGATATTTTCGTTTCAATTCTTCAACCAAACGGAAATGTGAATGGGCAAAACAGTTTTGGAGGTTCACGCCAAGACCTTGCCACGTCCATTGAAGCAACGCCCGATGGTGGTTTTGTCATTTTAGGAAAAAGTAATTCCAACAACGGAACCCTCACAAAAAATCAAGGAAATTTTGACGTTTGGATTCTGAAAATGAAAGCTACAGGAAACATGGAATGGCAAAAAACCTTTGGCGGTAGTGAATTTGAAGGAGGTTCAGGAATAGATACTTTTGGTAATATTAAGCCAACGGACGATGGTGGCTACATTTTTACCAGTAATACAAACTCAAAAAATGGCGATATTCAATTACCCACAACACCCTGGACGGGAACCAACGCCCGTGTGTGGGTCGTGAAATTGAACTGCAAACAAGATATTCAATGGCAAAAAATATTAGGTGGAAATTCCACTGATTTTGGCGTTTTTGTGCATAAAAATGCGGACGAGACTTACTCCATTACAGCAAATGCCAACTCAACCGACGGCAATGTTTCGGGGAATAAGGGCGGACAAGATTTTTGGATAATTCACCTCTCAAAAGACCCAAAACCAAAGGCAAATTTAGTTGCTTCTGGACCTTTGATTTTTTGTGAAGGTAACTCAATAAAACTCAATGCCGACATTGGAAATCAGTATAAATATCAATGGCAAAAAGATGGCTTGGATATTACGGGAGAAATAAATCCGAGGATAACCATCAGTCATTCAGGGGATTACAAAGTTATTGTTACGCCAAAAGACTGTCCAAAACCGCAAACTGATACCTCCGCAAAAATTACCGTTACTCAAAAACCTAAGTTAGGATTGCCGATTGATACCACCTTTTGCAAGAATCCCATGCAATTGAGTGCCAACCAAATTAATGGAGCAATCTATCTGTGGTCGTCGGGCGAAAATACGCCAAACATTACTCCCACGAGTACTGGAACGTATAAATTGAACGTGAAAGTTGGTGGATGTGATTTGGATAGTTCCGTGAATGTCAAGCAAAGTTCTGCCCCAATCATCACGCTTAGAAATCAAGTTGAAGATTGTTTTGATGTTAACAAACCCTATATTTTGAGTGCAGGAACGGATTTAACTTTGCGTTATAGATGGTCGCCCAACAATGAAACTTCCAATAATATCAACGTTTCACAAGCGGGTACGTATAAGGTAAAAGCGACCAATACGGACGGCTGTTCAACGGAAAAATCAGTAGTAGTGATTCAAAAATGTGTTTCCAAAATATACGCCGCCAATATCTTTACCCCCAACGCCGACGGCGACAACGATGTCTTCTGGATTTCAACGCAAGATGTGACGGAATATGACTTGAAGATTTTTAATCGTTGGGGAGAAATTGTCTTTGCAAGTACCTCAGAATCAGAAGTTTGGGATGGAAATTATCGTTCTGCAAAAGCCGAAGAGGGAACTTATTCATGGAAATTGACTTATCGGAATGTCAATCAGAATGAAGTGTTGCAGGTGAAGATGGGGGTGGTTTTATTGGTTAGGTGATGTGAATTTTTTATTTACGATGTCTAAAAATTAGATTTTCGTTGGTTTTTTGGGTACTGTTTTTTATATTTATGCCTTATTTACGGGTACTTAAATATAAAAAAGTGCATATTCAAAGAGAAATTGATAAAGTTTTACTTGATTGGAAAAATCAATCTAATAGAAAACCACTTATGCTTCGTGGAGCGAGACAGGTTGGCAAATCTACTGCCGTACAAGAATTATCAAATCATTTTGAGTATTTTATAGAAATAAATTTTGAATCTCAAATAGAAGTTCAGGCATTTTTCAATGGAAATTTAGACCCCAAAACAATTTGTGAAAATCTATCCATTTATTTTGATACTCCCATAATTCCCGACAAAACTTTATTGTTTTTTGACGAAATTCAATCATGTTTACCTGCGATTTCTTCTCTTCGTTTTTTTTATGAAAAAATGCCAGAACTTCATTTAATCTCGGCTGGTTCATTATTAGAATTTGCCTTAGAGCAACTCCCCTCTTTTGGCGTTGGTCGGGTGGGTTCCGTCTTTGTTTATCCACTTTCTTTTGATGAATTTTTGGTGAGTTTGGGAGAACAA
>JANXML010000087.1 GCA_025354645.1 Arcicella sp.
TCAACAATATTTAAAATATACTGACAAATCACACACAAATTTGTGGTTGCTCATGGGCGATAATGCCTATGCACAAGGGATGGATTGGGAATTTCAATTACGATTTTTCGAGTATTATCAAACGGATAGATTGATGAAACAATCGGTGTTAATGCCATGTCCAGGTAATCATGATTATTCTCCAACGCCAAATAATTATGTAATTGAAGATCCTTTGGCGGCTTACTTTAATATTTTTTCTGTTCCAACAAAAGGAGAAGCTGGAGGGATACCTTCTGGTTCAAAAGCGTTTTATTCTTATGATTACGCCAATATTCATTTTATTAGTTTGGATTCCTACGGTCGTGAAGATGCGGATAGAAGTATGTTTTCAAGGGAAAGTAAGCAAATGCTATGGTTGGAAAAGGACTTAAAAGCAAATAAACAAAAATGGACGATTGTCTATTGGCATCATCCGCCCTACACGATGGCTTCAAGGAATTCAGACATTGAAGTTGACCTTAAAACTATTCGGGAAAGCGTTGTACCACTTTTGGATAAATATAAAGTGGATATGGTTTTGAACGGACACAGTCACGTTTATGAACGTTCGCAAATGATGAAAGGGCATTATGGTTTAGCGGCAACTTTTAATCAAAAATTGAATAGTGCCAGTACTTCGACGGGTCTTTATAATAATTCAAAGGATTCTTGCCCCTACGTAAAAGATAGCAAAGCCCCTGATAATGAGGGAATTATCTATGTGGTAAACGGCTGCGGTGCCAGTAATAGTGGTGCTGTGAATACCTTGACCCACAACGCTATGGTATATTCTGATAAAACAAGTGCGGGGTCATTATTAATTGAAGTGGAAGGAAATCGCTTGGATGCAAAATTTATTACGGAAGATGGAAGCGTGAAGGATCAATTTACGATTTTAAAGGATGTGAATCAGAAACAGGTTTTGACATTAGAAGCAAATCAGAATTCGATTCCGTTGCAAGCCTCTTGGATTGGTAATTATTCTTGGCAACATGATAATTCAAAAAACCAGTCGGTAAGAGTTGCTCCAACCGTAACAACAAAATACATTGTTCAAGACGAGCAAAAATGTTTGCAAGATGAGTTCACGGTGAAAGTTGGTTCCGTATATTCTTTAAAAGATTTTAATCTGACCGCCACAAAAAGTGGTATGGCGGTTGATTGGTTGACCATACAGGAAAGAGGTATCGTAAGTTTTGAAATTGAGCGACAAAGACAGAATTTAGAGTTCAAAAGTGTGGTGAAAATTAATTCAAAAGCAAAAGGGCAACTCTCGGACAAAGTCCTCTCTTATCGTTATCTTGACCAGATTTTAGGAACTAACGAAAACGTTAATTATCGAATAAAAGTAACTGATAATGAAGGGATTAGCTATTATTCTGACGTAAAATCAACGAATACGGTTTTGAAAATTGCAGATTAAATAAAAGCGGTCAGACTTATATCTAACCGCTTTTATATTTTATTTCTCGAAAAAAATATAATTTTTGTATTTTACTACACTATAACATACTGATTATTAATTATTTACAATATTAATTTCAAAAAAATAAATTCTAAAATTTACTTGCGTTGTAGTTACTTTCCAACCTCCAATTTCTGATTAATTCCTTTCTCCATCATCGGCAAACCATCCGTCATCCAAGCGGGTGCTGGTGCATCTTTCAAATAATGGTCAAAGTATTGATACAATCGCTTGGCAAAGTCTTTACGGTTTTTACGTTGGGTCAAACCGTGTTTTTCTCCGTTATAATTCAGTAGCCAAACAGGCTTATTCAACCGTTTTAAGGCTGAATAAAACTCTATTCCTTGTTGCCACGGCACAGCTCCATCATCGTCATTGTGCATCATAAGTAATGGTGTTTCAATTTTAGGTACTTGGAAAAGTGGCGAATTCTCAATGTATTTATCGAATTTTTCCCATAAATTCCCTCCTATTCTGGTTTGCCCTTTTTCATATTGACTTTGGCGTGAATTACCCGATTCCCAGCGTATTCCACCATAAGCTGAAGTCATATTTGATACGGGAGCTCCCGCCTCAGCCGCTCTGAACATATTAGTCTGCGTAACTAAATATGCCGTTTGATATCCTCCCCAACTGTGTCCCGAAATTCCAACACGTTCGGGATTAATAAAACCTTTGGCAATCATTTCTTTAGTTCCCGCAATGATGCAATTATAAGCACTTTTTCCAGGTTCGCCAGCCTTATACACAATATCTGGAACGAAAACTGCATATCCATTAGACGTAAAATACGGGTAATTGATATATGAACGGATTGGCGAGGGAGTATAATGTGTATGCAAATTATCCGTATTTTTTTCATAAAAATAAACCATCATCGGATATTTCTTAGTCGCATCAAAATTTTCAGGTTTATATAAAAGTCCTTGCAAAGGGGTTCCATCAAATGCCTTATAATCAACGAGTTCCACCGTTCCCCAAGCATAATTTTTTTGTTGTGGATTTGCTTCTGAGATTCTCGTAACGTTCTGAAAGGTCAAGTCAGAAACATAAATATCTGGGAAGTTTTGAAAATTTTGTTTTGTGAAAATTAAATTGTTTGAATTTTTCGCTTTAATCGGATTTGATAAGGTAAAATCTACTTTATAAATTTCCTTTGGTTTTGACAATGGACTCACTGGAATGGCATAACCTTCTGATTTATCTTTTTCATAGACTAACTTCCATAAAGCGTTCTTTCCAAGAATAAATTTGTCCTCAGAATCCAAATTTACATAGCGATATTGTACCTTGTTTGCCCGCCCTCCCGTAATGAGCATTGGCACATTATTTTTCAAGTCAATTGCCCATGCATCATATCTGTCATACACAACAAACATAGGGTCTTTCACATCATCTACCCAACCCGCTGAGCCATACGATTGTGGATAATCAGGGTGATCATCTTCTTCATCAAAATACTTAACTACTTGATTATTAGTAAGTTGAATTACCTTTTCTAATTTAATATTATAGGCAAACCAAGCAGTGTCAGGCATGGACCACCAAGTGACAAATTGAGCGTTTGGAGACAAAATTGGCGTTCCCTGCAACCCTGTCACTATCTTTTTTCGTGAGCCATCTTGTAGATTTATAAGGTAAACATCCTTCTTATTATTCCAATCCCAGTGCTGATTTGAATACGGCACATCGGAGGTTGCGAGGACAATATTTTGGTTTGCTTCCTTCTCTAAATTAACATTTGGTATTTCTAAGAAACCTAATTGCACTATTCTAAGATTTTCTAAATTTACAACCGACAAGTACGAACGTTTTTTATCTTCTTCTAAACTAACTTTTTGCTGCGTTTGTAATTTTTTATCTTGCCAATTCCATACCTCAACATTCACTATTTCTTCGGGCAAAAGCGTTGTATCAGCCACAACAGGTTTTGGATTTGTTCCGAAGAATAATTTAGTGCCATCTTTTGAAAAACGGGGTTGATAGTTGTCGCTAACATACCATCCTGCGGGGGCAAATGTTTGTTTTTCGTCTGTAATAAGTTTGGCAGATTCGTCTCCAACTTTCCAAAGAAATAATTTTGGCAAACGAATTTGAGTTTTAGCATTCGTGTCTAAATCAGCAATGAACGCAATTTGATTGCCATCTTCTGAAACAGATAGTTTCTTAAACTTACCCTTTGATTTAAAAATGTTTGCTAATTGTTCAGATTGCGTGTCGTAGGTGTAAACTCCTGATAATAAGGTAGAATCATTACCAGTTGTACTGAATACTAATCTTTTAGCATATTTAGCAAACTCATAATCTGTCACAAAACTAAAAGTTTGGTCGGCATTAGTTTTTAAATTTTTCAATACTAAACGGTATCCATTTTCATCAGACTCTTTCTTTGCGACTTTCTTTTTTGGTTCAATCTTTGCTAATGAATCTTTCTTTTTGCTAATGTCAATTTTCTTAGCTTCTTCCATTTGGTAAGCAAGCCATCCTCCTACTTTCTCAGGAATTTTGAAAGACAAAACATTTGGAATTTTTGATACTTTATTGGACTTTAATCCGTAAATTCCCAACGAATCTTTCGGCATTTCTTCTTTTTTCTTCTTCATACGTTTCATAGATTTTACCATATTTAATTGAGGTTTTATCTTGAAAATAGCAAATTCAGAATCATCCGTTAATCTAATATCAGTACCTCTTTGCACTGAATCAATTTTTGCACTTTTCAAAGAATGGAACACAATTTTACCGTCTCCTTCCTGTGGATTGAGTGGATAGACAATCATACTCCCATCATTGGAAATATAACGATCAGGAATCTCTTTCCATGAGTCATATACTTCATGTGTAAGAGATTTCTTTGAAATTTGTACAACAACTTCTTCGGATGTTTTCTTTGATTTTTTTCTTTTTTGTGCTGAAAGTGAAAAGGTCGCTATTAAGCACATTATTAGAATAAAGATTTTTCTCATGATTAGGTTGGGGATTGATTTGATGAAGTAAATTTTTGGGGAATATGTTTATGAGTCACCGCAAAGACGTTTGTGACGATAAAATTATTAAATGTTTCCTTACTATAAAGCTAAAATTTACGTAAATCTATTCTAAATTTTGTCAATTGCTTTCATAAAACTTACGTTTTCCCGTCCTTGCGGTGACACTATTTATTGACTCGCAAAGATGATTCTCTCATTTTTAATTCTGTCTTAAAAACTTTTACTTCGGGTTTATCAAGGCTTTCTGGATTCTCTATCTGATTGATTAACAGCGTAATAGCCATTTTCCCCATTTCAAAAGTAGGTTGAGCAACGCTTGAAAGAGTGGGTGTTACAATACTACAAATTGGTTCATCATTAAAACTAACAATTGCAACATCTTCTGGAATTCTTATATTTCTTTTTCGTAATGCTACAATTGCCCCTACCGCCAAACGGTCGCTTACCACAACCAATCCATCAGGAGGATTTTTTAATTCAAATAATTCGTTTGTTAAATCAATAGCCTGTTGCAAATTATAATTTCCATGAACGACTAATGTTTCGTCTAATGCTAAGCCAGAGTCTTTCATCGCTTGCTCATAACCTGATTGTCGCAAGTTACTCACAGTCACGTTAGAAGGACCTGCCAAAAATGCAATGCGTTTTGAGCCATTCTCAATGAGGTGTTTTGTGGCTTCATAAGCCGCACCAACATTATCAACCATCACTTTTGGCACATCAATTTCGTCGGCATCTCGGTCAAAAAAAACTAAGGGGATTCCTTTTCTTTGAAGACGTTTTAGATGTTCAAAATCAGTGGTTTCCTGTGAAATTGATACAATAAAGCCCTCTACTTGCCCTCTGGATAGGTTTTGAACGTTGGTTAATTCCCTTTCATATAATTCACTGGTTTGGGTTAGAAGCAAACTGTACCCTCTGGCAATCGCCTCTTCTTCAATTCCTTTCACAACGGAAGCAAAAAAATGATACGCCAAATCTGGTACAATAACACCGATGGTTTTTGTGCGACTTTTGACTAAATTAGTGGCTAAAAGATTAGGTTGATAATCCCATTCCTTAGCTAATTTCAGGACGGCGTCACGAGTTTCAGCTTTGATTTCGGGCATATCTCGCATCGCACGGGAGACAGTCGCCACCGAAATATTCAGATGTCGAGCAAGGTCTTTTATCGTTACTTGATGAGCCATAAATTATCCTACAAGGGTTACTTTCGCACGAGTACATACACCACCAATCGGTGGATTAAATTTTGAAACCGACACTTCTACTTTTTCAATATTGGGATAACGTTCTCTAACATTTGAGATGATTAATTGGGCGATGTGTTCTAAAAGCCTTGCTTTGATTTTCATTACTTCCGTAATGATTTCATACAAATCTGCATAGTTAACAGTATATTTAAGTTTATCGTTTTCTGCTGCTTCCGAAAAATCTGTAACGACCTGAATATCAACTTGATAACGATTTCCAATTCTTTGTTCTTCATCATGAAAACCATGATAAGCAAAAAATTCTAAGCCTTCTAAGGCAATTGTTCCCATATATTTATTAGGTTTTAGGGGTTGGGTGTTTGGGTTTAGTGAATGACATTCAAAAATATATCTATTTACCTTAATACACTGTTAAGTAAATAGTTTTCATTTTGTCTGAAAATTATTTACTGGACAACTTCCCGAAAGTTATTTCTACTTTCGGGAAGTTAATTCGGGTTGAACTTCCCGAAAGTAGAAATAACTTTCGGGAAGTAAAGAAACTTACTTAACAGTGTACTTAAATCAAAAAGTTATAAGAATTTAGATAATAGATTCAAGTACATTTTTCCCTAAAACCTAACACCAAAAACCTACAACCTTTTCTAAACAAAAAATTTCAAGCTGTAAATTCAACTTGAAATTTTCTCATAGCAAGATTTTATAACGACTAAATATTATCAAAGAACGAACCACCTCCGTTTGAGATTGTAGCGGGAGCCTCTTTTGAAAATTCTTCCATTACTGATGAAACCGTCGGTAATCCGCCATCATTCGTAGTTATTTTGCGAGGTCTACCACGAGTTGCCTTCATTTCTTTCATCAAATTATCGGCAGTTTCGTTAAAAGCATTATGCAAGGCTTCGGGTGTAGGTTCTGGCTTAACAATCGCATGAACCGTGGGCAATTCCTCATTTTCATCGTCAAAATCATTGGCAGGATTGAAATCAATTTCTGTATCACCGATAGGTTTTTGGGGTTCCTCAGTTTTTTCTGAATATATTGAATAAGTAGGTGAATTTTCAATTTTAGGAGGAAATTGCATCATGAAATTACTTTCAACTTCTTGACTTTCAGGAATTTGCAAGTTTCCTTCAACTTCAATAGTCTCTTCTATTTTTATTGACTTTTCCGCAATTGCTTCAATTTCTGGCTCTTTTACTTCTGAAACTGGTTCAGCAATTACGACTGGAATAATTGGTTCGGCAATCTTTTCGGCAACTTTTATATCTAACTCATTCAAACGTGCTTCACTTGTGCGAGTATTTATTCTTTCCTCAAATTTAGTTACTTTGTCAAGAGCATCGTTCGCAAAACTTTTCAGTTCAACCACCAAATAATCCTTGTAGCGTTCCATCGCCCTGAAATCTCGCTCGTAATTTTTGAGGTCATTGACGGCTTCTTCTACTAAGAACTTCGCTTTATTTTCAGATTCAGAAACCGACATATTCGCTTTTTTCTGAGCATCATTCACAATTTCCTCCGCATCTTGGCGAGCTTTATCCGTTATTAAACTGGCTTCGGCTTCGGCTTTTGCATTAATATTTTGTTGAGCATCCTCGGCAGCTTTCAGGGTTTTGAAAAGACTATTTTCAATCTCCTTCATTCTAACTATCTCTTTTTCAGCAACTTCCAATTGTTGCTTGGAGTTACGAACGTCTTCCGAAATTCGTTCCCATTCTTGCGAAAGAGACAATAAAAAAGCATCAACTGATTCAGTATCGTACCCTCTAAAACTCTTGTCGAAAGTATGTTGTCTGATTTCAAGGGGAGTAATTCTCATGATTTTCTTATTTATTTCCTTAATTTAAAATAAGGATATATTAAACAAAGTTGGATTTTTTATTTTAAGTTATTAATCAATACGCCAAACCGATATTCGTTTATCATCCGATGCTGAAACTAATAAATCGTCATATTCGCTCCACCATAATTTATTTATTGATGTTCCGTGTCCTGCGTGACGAGCTTTGTCAATCACTTTTAAGAGTTTGAATTGTTTAGCATCCCAAATTTTGATGGACTTATCCATACTGCAAGTAGCAAAAAACTTTCCGTTCGGACTAAATTTTATATCATTAATTGCGAACAAATGGGCGGCAATATCTTGATGTAAATCATATTGATTATTTACATCCAAAATTTTCAAATGAGCATCACGTCCCGCCGTAATTAAATACTGATAATCAGGAGAATAGCAAACCGTGAAAACTGAGTTGATGTGTTGATTTACCACTAATTTCAAAGAAAAATCCTGCAAATCAAAGACTTTTACCGAAAAATCGCTGTAAGCAACCGCAAATTCGCTTGAAAATGAGTTAATGGCAATATTTCTAACACTTTTATCGGATGCTTTGATATGTTTTCGGACTACAAAATTCTCAACATCCATCACAACAATCGTCCCGTCTGAAAGTCCAACGAAGGCATTATTTTCGTGAATTTTTATATCAAAAATAGATGCAGTAGTAATTTTTATTGACTTAATTTCTTGTTGCGTTTCTACATCAATTAAATGAATTCCATCAAAATTTTGTCCTATCCAGAGTTGATTTTTTTCTTTATCCAAACACAAAGCATAAATAGAGGCGGGAATTTGGGCAATTAATTCACCCACATCGGGTTTATTCAAAACCCATCGAACAACCAAACCATCACCACCAGCCGAAAAAAATTGATTAGATTCCAAAGCCCCTTCAAGTGTATAAACACAATCCCCATGCCCTGAAAATGTATCTATCTTTTCGACTTGCATTTTAGTTGATTATTGGTTAATAGAAATTAGATTTTAGCGATTCTGAATTAATTATCAGCGAAATTACTTTATTTTGCAGGGAATGACAACAATTTGAAATATGGTACAGCAACATTTTGATAATTGATTAAGCATTAATTTTTTGTAATTAACTGATAGCCAATTAGCGTATGCCGCCCGCTGTAACAGATAACTAAAAAAATGCCTGTAGTTTTTTCTAAAAATATCTCAGAAAATTGTATCGTAACCCTGTGGAAGATTGAAGAAGAAGTCGATTTTTTCTTAAAATATCTCCACATTAAAGATGAGAATTTGGAGGCTTGTTCAAATGCGACTCATCCCATTAAACAATTGGAATGGTTAGCAAGTCGTACTTGTGTAAAATATACGGTTGAGTTATTAGAACATAATTACAAAGGAATCGAAAAAGACGAGCATAACAATCCGTATCTATCTGATATTCAAGGATTTGTATCACTTTCACATACCAGTAATTATGCCGTAGCGATTGTGAGTTTAAACGAGGAAGTGGGGATTGATATTGAAAAAATATCCGATAAATTAAGCCGAGTAGCTCATAAGTTCCTATCCGATTCCGAACGGCTTCACGCAGGTGATGACCTTTTCAAAATGTGCGTTTATTGGTGTGCCAAAGAGAGTTTATATAAATGGTATGGCAAAAAGAATTTATCGTTTAAAGAAAATATTTACATTGAGCCTTTTGAAGGGAAACCTAAAATAGTTACGGGAGAGATTTTTATTGATGGAGTTCTAAAAACAGAGCATCAATTGGAGGTTTTTTATGTAGAGGATTATATTGTTACGGCTGTTTTTTGAGTTTTTAAAAAATACTAAAAAAATGCACGTTTTTGTTACCCAAACGTGAAAAAATACGACTATATAATTACTGAGGATTTATTACTCAGTAACATTTGAGTCCACTTTTCAACCCCAAAACAATCACTCATGAAAAAGCTAATACCATTTCTATTTTGCTCTCTTATTTCAATTACCATTCAAGCACAAACAACTTTTAATTACACCAGCCCAGGAACGACTCCCTTTGGTGTATTTGGATCAACAACGAGGTTTTCTGTTTTAGCAGATATAAATTCTTCTTTTGAGGCAAGTTCTGCTATCCAAAATGTAGGTATTTTGGGTAGAGCCACAAATTCAACTATTAGTAATTTTGGAGTTATGGGGACTACTATTAAGAATACCATTGCAACAGAACCATCTTCCTATTGTGCAGTTTTGGGAGATAATGCTACCAATCAATTGTTCACAACTGCTACCATCTACGGTGGGCGTTTTGAAGCCTACAATCTTGGTACTGGTACAACCATTGGTGCATCCATTAATTCTTCAAGATTTAATAGTAATCCCTCCATTGGAACAGCCATTGGCGTTGATGTTATTACCACTGCCTACCGTGGTTCTACGGTAAAAGGCATTAATATTTTAGCATCAAATCCTACCTTTTTTGTGGGTGGTACTGGTCAGGTTTTTGGGATAAAGTCCGAAACTGTATCAAATAGCCAACCAGTATTAGCCAATATTTATACGGATATAAGTAACCCAGCAGGCTATTTCAAAAGTAATACGGGGCAAGGAGTTTATTCAACGGTTACCACAGGCTTTTATAACGTCCTGAGTACGACAGGGCAAAAAATTGCTCAGGCTATTGTGGGTTACGCAAACACGCCAAGTATTGATGAAAACATAGGTGTAATTGGTATTGCAGAAGGGACAGGTGTACATAAATATGGTGTTTATGGTCGTCTTGTTGGAGGAGGAAGTTCAGGAATTAGTGCGGCAATTTATGGTAATGATATTATTAATGTAGCCAATACTTTTGCAGGATATTTTGAAGGAAAAGTTAATGTAGTTGGAAATCTAACAGTAAGTGGCAATTCAAGTGCCTCTGGCGTAAAAACTTTTAGAATTGACCATCCGCTCGACCCAGAAAATAAAATTCTTCGCCATGCCGCTATGGAGAGTAATGAGGTTTTGAATCAATACAGTGGTAATATTTCTACGGATAATGACGGATTAGCTACAGTAATATTACCCAATTATTTTGAAGCATTAAACAAAGATTTTCGCTATCAATTAACTACAATTGGCACTTTTGCTCAGGCAATAATCAAAACAGAAGTGGCTAATAATCAGTTTATTATTCAGACAAATCAGCCAAACACCAAGGTTTCTTGGCAAATTACGGGCGTAAGAAACGATAAAGTAATGGTAGCAAAGCCCTTTATTGCAGAGTTAACGAAGGAAGGTGAGGAAATTGGCAAGTATATTAGCCCAGAGGTTTATGGAAAGATTAATGGACAGTGATAAACAATAAACCTAAAATAGCCTTGTAAACAATTACAAGGCTATTTTACTTTAACGTTCACGAACATCGAAAAACGAACATCAAACATCGAAACTACTCCCGCATCATCTCCTGCAAAGCCTTTTCAATCTCCTTTACCTTATCATCATCCCCCACTTTTTCAAAAGCTAAGGTCAAATTCCTCAAAACTCTTCTGATAATATCTAAATTGTTGCAAGGCTGATAAAAGATTTCATTTTGTGGGAAATTATATTGGGCAATGTAATTATCAATATCCACCCGACTGAAAACTAACCCACGATTGAAGACATTAATATAAAACTGCATATTACCTGATTTATAAGTAAGAATGAACAAATTTGGCAAGTTCACCCCCCAAATTGGCAGATTTAATTTTTGTGCAACCAACAAATAAATCACACAAAGTGAAATAGGATTTCCTTTTTTCAAGTCAATCACAATATTTAACATTGAGTTTGATGCCGAGTGAAAGTGTTTTGTATTTGCCCCAAATTTTAACTTCCCAAAAATAACTGAATTTAGGGTTTTTATTTGATCCATTGGGTGCATTCCATCCCTTATTTCAAGCCAAACTTCATAGTAAATTTGCTCGACATCTTGACGAAGTTTTTCTAAGGAAAGTTCTGGATATTGATAGGTAGCAATCGCCCACATTCCTTCTAAAAGGTCGTCTGGATTATTATTTCGCCAATTCAGAAGACGATCGAAAAAAGCATTATACTGTAAATCATGAATTAAATCCTCCAATTTTTTCTGCATCAAAGGACTCAGAGACGACTCTTCCCAACGGTCTTCCAAATACGGAATAACGGTATCGCCCATCGAGCGGATTTTTGTTTCTACATGGTTTAAAACTTCATAATCTTCATCATCCAACAGGGAGATTAAGGCTTTAATTTCGGATTGTTTCATAGCTGTCACGAGTAATTTTTATTGAAAATACAATTTCTTTTTGATAAAGTCAAATCATCTTTTATTGTTCTTTGATTGACCGTTTAAGCGAAAAACAAAAAGATAGTTTTTTCTAAGAATGCTTTGTTGTAAATTTGTGTTCGTACACATAAATTACTTCTAATCAAATATCATACCCTTTGATTTAAAGGGCTTTCTTCATGAAAATATTAGTTACAGGCGGAGCGGGATTCATTGGCTCACATACAGTAGTTGAACTTCATAACGCTGGTTTTGAATCCATTATTTTAGATAATTTTTCTAATTCTGAGAAAAAAGCCCTTGCTGGAATTGAGCAAATTATTGGCAAATCCGTAAAATATTACGAAGCTGATATTAACGATGCAGGTGCGTGGGATAAAGTTTTTACCGAACAAAAAATTGATGGTATCATTCACTTTGCTGCTGCAAAAGCGGTTGGTGAATCCGTTGATAATCCCCTTAAATACTATCGAAACAATGTTTCTGCAACCGTTTTGATGTTGGAGAAGTTGTTGGAATACAAAGTGAGTAATTTAGTTTTTTCTTCTTCTTGCACGGTTTATGGTGAGCCAGATTCATTACCAGTAACTGAAAACTCTGCCGTTAAGCCTGCCACTTCACCCTACGGAAATACAAAGCAAATTTGTGAGTCAATTATTAAAGATACTGTTCAAAGTACCGACGACTTGCAAGCAATTTCATTGAGATATTTCAATCCAATTGGTGCTCACGAAAGTTGCTTAATTGGTGAATTACCTTTGGGAACTCCCGCCAATCTTGTTCCATTTCTTACCCAATCTGTGGCGGGAATTCGTGGACAATTAGCGGTTTATGGTAATGATTATCCAACCTCAGACGGTACGGCAGTTCGTGATTATATCCACGTTGTGGATTTAGCAAAAGCCCATGTCTCGGCATTAAATTTACTATTGAAACAACCAGAAGGGCGTTATTATGATTTTTTTAACATCGGAACGGGAAAAGGAAGTTCGGTTTTGGAAGTAATTTCAGCTTTTGAATCTGCAACGGGTTTGAAAGTAGATTATGCCATCAAACCACGACGTGAAGGTGATGTTATAGCGGTTTATGCAGATTGTACCAAATCAAAAAATATATTAGGCTGGCAAACCGAAAAGACGCTCAAAGATGCTTTGGGTGATGCTTGGAAGTGGCAGAAAACAGCCCCGTAGCGACGGTCGCCCTAACCCCCAGAGGGGAACATGCTATAAAAAAACTTAACGTCCTCAATTCCCCCTCAGGGGGTTAGGGGGCTATTAATCCATGAAAAAAATATTAATCACTGGCGGAGCAGGATTTATTGGCTCACACGTTGTACGACTTTTTGTCAATAAGTATCCTCATTATCAGATTGTTAATCTTGACAAACTGACTTATGCAGGAAATTTGGAAAATATCTCAGATATTGAAAATTCTCCCAATTATACCTTCGTGAAAGGCGATATTGTGGATGCAGATTTCATCAATAATCTTTTTGCGGAACATCAATTTGATGGCGTAATTCACTTGGCGGCAGAGTCGCACGTGGACAGGTCAATTTCTGACCCGATGGCGTTTGTGATGACCAATGTAATCGGAACTTGCAATCTTCTGAACGCTGCCAAAACTATTTGGAAAGATAAGATGGAAGGCAAACGTTTTTATCACGTTTCAACCGATGAAGTTTACGGAGAATTGCATAATCCAGAAGAGTTTTTCTTGGAAACTACGCCTTACGACCCCCGTTCACCGTATTCAGCTTCAAAGGCTTCGTCTGACCATTTCGTTCGGGCTTATGGAAGTACTTATAAATTGCCAGTAGTGATTACCAACTGTTCAAATAATTACGGACCCAATCATTTTCCAGAAAAATTATTGCCCTTAATTATTCATAACATTCTGAATAATAAACCTTTACCAGTTTATGGAAAAGGTGAAAATGTGAGAGATTGGTTGTTCGTAGTGGACCATGCCAGAGCGATTGATACTGTTTTTCACGATGGAAAAATTGGTGAAACGTATAATATCGGTGGGTTTAATGAGTGGAAAAATATTGATATTGTGATGTTGGTTTGCAAGACGATGGACACGAAATTAGGTCGCCCAGCAGGTACTTCCGAAAAACTCATTACCTACGTAACCGACCGTGCAGGACATGATTTACGTTATGCGATTGATGCCACCAAAATCATGAACGAATTAGGTTGGAAACCGTCCTTACAATTTGAAGAAGGCTTAGAAAAAACCGTAGATTGGTTCTTGAATAATCAGGAATGGTTAGATAATGTAACTTCGGGGAATTATCAGAAATATTATGAAGGAATGTACGCAAATCGTTAGAAAGAATGAGGATTAAAAGTTTTTCGTATGAAAGCGATGATTGGGTTTTGCAAAAATTAGATTTGCAAGAGGTGAACCTTCTTGTGGGACAAAATGGGACTGGAAAATCGAAAACTTTGGCTAACCTTAACTATTTCAACCTGATAGAATACTTTTTAGGAACTATGCCAGGACATCAATTTTTAGATGATATAATGAAGTGGGAAATTGAATGGACTACTAAAACAGATGTTATACTTGAATATAAGATTATAATTAAAGTCATAGACTATTCCAGATTTGAAATAATTGAAGAAAAACTACTAAGGAATAGTATAATTTTATTACAACGTAAACGTGATGGAGAATGTCAAATCTATTCTGAAAATACTCATAGGGTTGAAACATTTACTCCTCCACATGACAAATTGGCAATCCTAAGTAGGAGAGACACAAAATCATTTCCATATATTGAAGAAATTATTAATTGGTCCAAAAATTCACGTAAATTAAGTTTTAATGATATTTCTCAAGAATTTAATGGTACCTACGATTTCAACCCAGAAAGTGAACCATTCCCATTGATATTTTCAAAATTAAAAGAGCAAGAGAGACAGAATGTTATTAACAATTTTCAGAAAATTGGATTTTCTATATCTGAAATAAGATATTTATTCAATGGAAATCATCATTACTTGTTACTCAAAGAAAAAGGAGTAAAAATTGATATGTACTTTGAAGATTTATCACAAGGGATGTTGAGAACTTTAAATTTACTGATTTATGTGGAATACTTAATTAGCAAAAATGAAACAGCAACATTATTAATCGATGACTTAGGTGAAGGATTAGATTATATTAGAGCCACAGGATTAGGGAAAATATTATTCAAATTATGTGAAGAAAATAATATTCAATTAATTGCAACTACCAACGATAACTTCTTAATGGATGTCATTGATATTGATAATTGGAATGTTTTGATAAGAGATGGTAAAACTGTAACTGGTATTAATAAAGTTAATCATCCAAAATTATTTGAAGATTTTGTTTACGAAGGCACTTCAAATTTTAATTTCTTTTCGTCAAGTTATCTACCGAGTCGTTTATGAGAAAAATTGCAATATTCGTTGAAGGAAATACAGAGTTAATTTTTGTAAGAGAATATTTACGTAAACGATTTGAGTATCAAGACCTTGAAATAGAGTGCCGTAAGAGACAATTTGGTAGGTTTGATAAAGTTCCTTATCCTATCCCAAATCCAAATGCTAAATTCCATTTCAGAATAATTGATGTTGGCGGAGATGGAAATGTTTTGGATAATATGCTTTCAGATGAAAACTTACTACAACGTATCGGGTATGAGAAAATAATTGGGTTACGTGATATGTTCTCTGAAAGCTATAAAAAGGCAGTAAAACAACCATTGAGAATTGTGCCAGCGATAAGTGATAAATTCATAGAAAGGGCAAATAGTAGGATTTTAGAACAGGCTAAATCCCCAACTAAAATGAAACTCTGTTTCGCCATCATGGAAATCGAAGCGTGGTTTTTAGCGATACCTAACATTTGGGCGAAAAAAGGAATTTCAACGGCACAGTTAAAAAGTGTACTCAAAACGGATTACTCAACTATCGACCCAGAAACTACCTTTCTACACCCCACCGAAACCATCAAAGATATTTTGAAAATTATCAATGAACCATATCGAAAACAAGCTGATGAAGTAGAATCGCTTGTTGGGAAAATTACAAAACAAGATTTTGAAGACTTACAAAACAGTCAAAAATGTAACTCATTCAAAGAATTTGCTTCTAATTTAACGTTAAATTAACCCATGAACATATTAGTATTAGGCGGAGTTGGTCAATTAGGTCAATGTATCAGTAAAGTAGCCACACAAAGAGGTATTATTTCCATTTCATTTGTAGATGAATTTGTGGGTAATATTTTGGATATGAAGGTTTTAGATAATCTTTTTGTTCAAGAAAAACCTCAATACGTTATCAATTGTGCGGCTTATACTGCCGTTGACAAGGCAGAAGATGAAGTAGAACTTTCACGTAAAATCAATCGTGATGGAGCGGAAAATGTGGCTAAAATGTGTGCCAAATTTGGAGCAACTTTACTGCACATTTCTACGGATTTTGTGTTTGAAGGAAACGTGCCAACCCTACTTTCAGAAGAAATGCCAGCGAATCCAATTAGTATTTATGGACTCACGAAATTGGAAGGCGAACAAGCTGTAATTGCTTCGTTACCAGAACATTACATTGTCAGAACGGCATGGCTATATTCTGAATTTGCGGGTAATTTCATGAAAACTATGATAAAACTCGGCACAGACCGTGATTCTCTGGGTATCATCGCCGACCAAATTGGTTCACCCACTTACGGAGTAGATTTAGCAGGTGCTTTATTAGACATCATTGCATCTGATAAAAAGGCTTACGGAATCTATCATTATAGCAATGAAGGAGCCATTTCATGGTACGATTTCGCCCAAGCAATTTTTGAATTAGGAAATATTACTGTTACTGTAAAACCCTTAAAAACAAGCGAATATCCTACAAAAGCGGCTCGCCCAGCGTTTTCGGCAATGGATAAGACGAAAATTAAAAACACTTTTGGCATTGAAATTCCTTATTGGAGAGATAGTTTGAAAGTGGCGATAAGTTGT
>JANXML010000109.1 GCA_025354645.1 Arcicella sp.
ATTTACCTTTTGTTCCGTCCTACGGAACGCTGTTGAACATTAGTAAGTAATTGAACATCAGTAATTTATATCGTCGGACGTTCGGGCAGATGAGTTTCAAATTCCCCACCTGACCACAAGCCCGATTACGTTGGGTGCAATCATAAAAGCAAAACCTTAAATTACATATGCGACATATTCTGACTTCAATATTTCTACTTTCTACGATACAATTTTTGTATGGACAGACCAAATCCGATAAAATCCAAGTATTAATTTTGGGTAGTTACCATATGGGACAGTACGAAAACGGTAGAGACATTCTAAACTCAAAAAAACAAAACGAGGTTTCAAATATTGTTAATCAATTAAGTTTGTACCAACCCGACAAAATTTTTGTTGAAAGCAATCCTGAAAATCAAGCTGGATGGGATATAATTTTATCAAATTACAAGAAAGGTATTTCTCCAAAGGACACTTTCAGTCTTGCAATGGAAACATTTCAATTAGGTGTAAAACTTGCGGAAAAACTAAATTTAAATCGAGTTCACACTGTAAATTACGACTGGCCAAATACCCAAGACACAATCTACATTCCAACATCAAACATTGAAAGTGCTTACATAAAATATTTAAAAGAAATTTATGTTGTTGCAAAGACAGTGCCTGATAAGGACTGGTATTCCGAAACACTTATGAAAACGGATGAGGAAGTTAATGAGGTATATAGAAATATCAATAAAATTCCGCTCACAAAAACTCTTCTTCTAATGAACACAGCCGATAACCGTAGAAAAATGACATATGTTGGAGCGATGGCTAACATGGATAATGATCCAAAAGGTATTGGTGCAGAAATGACAAACATTCAAGTACTTAGAAACCTTAAAATTTTTCAAAATATAATAAATCGAGTAGAGAAAAATACAAAACGAATATTGATTATTTATGGAGCGGCACATAATGAACCTTTGAGAAACCTTTTCGAAATGAATCCAAGATATGAAATGATAGAGCTTGACAAGTATTTGAAATAAATCCCACCATCGACAGTTGGGGAAAAATGACTGCACCCAACATGGGTTTGTGGCAATTGGGGCTGACGGAAGTTATTGAACTTTGGTAATTCTTTTGTACTTTTGTTTCGGCTGACGGAAACCTACTGAACATTTGTAAGTAATTGAACATCAGTAATTTATATCGGCGGACGTTCGGGCAGAGGTGTTTCAAGTTCCCCACCTGACCACAAGCCCTCGACGTTGGCGGCAAGTTTTTTCGGGGATTTTTGCGGGTACACTTGTGACGGGACAGTTGGTGAAATATTGATATTAAAATCCCTAAAAAACCATCCGCCAACATGGGTTTGTGGCAATTGGGGCGGACGGAAGAGATTGAACATTGGTAATTCTTTTGTATATTTGTTCGGGCTGACGGAACGCTTTTGAACATTTGTAAGTAACTCAACAACAGTAATTTATATCGGCGGACGTTCGGGCGGAAGAGTTTCAAATTCCCCACCTGACCACAAGCCCCCGACGTTGGTGGCAACCTTATCGCAAAGTACGCTCATAATCTTCAAATCTGACTTTGACTATTTTCGACCGACTTTCATTTCGTAAAACAATACCCTCAGACTTTTGAGATGCACTTTCGGACAGAGCAACATTTGTAACTGGAAGGCTCTTTTTGAGATTTTCTAAAACGGCTTTATGTGACAAATCATCAAAATCAAATTCAATTAATGGTACAAGTTCAAAATCTGAAAATTGAGTTTTCATTTCTGAACGACTAAGAAAATTTTGACCATAAATAATTCCATTTTCAGTTTCTCTTTCACGCCATTTTGATATTTCAGGCTGGGACATTTTAAGAATTGATAAATCATTATAAACGGCAACATCAAATACACGAAATCCATTTTTTTCTTGACCGTACCATTTTGAATTAGCAGATGTTTTACCACCATAAAATTCACCATAAATAACAGTAAATTTATCTGTTTTCGGAATTGTGATATTAAGTTCTTTCAATCCATCAACAATACCTTGTGCATTATCAAAATATAAGTCGTGAGAGTGATGTAAAATAAACTCTCTTGCACCAATTAAATATTCTGAACCATAACAAATGATTCTTGCATTTGTTCCGTCTATTTTTTCAGTTGCGTACATTTTTTCGTCTTGAATTGACGTTGTAAAATCATTTGTTAAGCGACCTTTTTCGCCTAATTTATGAAGTGTAAGAATTGATGAATACTTTGTTAGAGTGTTCATCTTCTCTTTACCGAACTTAGAAATTAATTCTTTTATCATTTTATTTTATTTTAGTTTGAAATTTGCAAAGTAAGACCGAAAAAAGGCAGCCGCCAACATGGGTTTGTGGCAAGTGGGGGCGGATGGAAGTTATTGGACCTTGTAACATAATTTATCTTTTGTTCCGTCCTACGGAACGCTTTTGAACATCAGTAAGTAATTGAACATCAGTAATTTATATAGGCGGACGTGCGGGCGAAAGTGCATTGAATCCCCCACCTGCCACAAGCCCCAGCGTTGGTGGCAATTTTAGGAACTTAAACAAAAAGAAGTATAATCTAAATGGTTATGCTTCTTTTTTGTTATATTTGCGGAAACCTAAAATAAAAAATTATGCTTGGTAACCTAAATAATCAAGTAATCTTTAAAAAAGCCTTTACGGACAAATTCGTACTTAAATGTCTTGTAAAA
>JANXML010000178.1 GCA_025354645.1 Arcicella sp.
AACCTATTCATTATCTTTGCGAATGGAAAAACAACCCTCAATCTATACCTTTCAATTTTGGTTACTCTGCACAAGTAATTTTCTTTTTACTGCCAGTTTTCAAATGATGATTCCCGAATTACCCGATTATTTGAAAAGCATGGGAGGGGAAGAATACATCGGATACATCATTGCTCTTTTCACCCTCACCGCAGGATTTGCAAGACCTTTTTCTGGAAAATTAACGGATACAATCGGAAGAATTCCTATCATGGCTTTTGGTTCAATTGTTTGTTTTATTTGTGGGGGTATTTATCCTTTCGTTCATACTATTTTCGGGTTCTTGTTATTAAGATTTTTACACGGTTTTTCAACGGGTACAAAACCCACGGCAACTGCTGCGTACGTTGCCGATATAATTCCATTCGATAGAAGGGGAGAAGCTCAAGGAATGTTAGGGATTTTCACGGCAACTGGCATGTCAATCGGACCAACAATCGGAAGTTATTTAGTGATTTGGACTTCATTAAATGTTATGTTCTATGTTTCTTCAGCGTTTGCGTTAGGGTCAATTTTGATTCTCTTAAACATGAAAGAAACGTTGCCTGATGATCAGAAAGAGCCTTTTTCTTTCAAATTATTTAAAATTAAATGGGTTGATATTTTTGAGCCAAGGGTTTTTCCTGCCTTTTTAGTAATGATTTTAGTATCCTTTTCTTCTGGTGTTTTGCTTACACTTGTGCCTGACCAAACAAAACTTTTGGGTATGACAAATAAAGGAATATTCTTTACCATTTATACCGTTGCTTCATTATTAGTAAGATTGTTTTTCTCTAAAACATCCGATAAATACGGTCGAATTCCAGTGATGATGTTGTCTTGTTTTTCATTAATAGTTTCTATGATTCTTTGTATTTCAACCAAATCAACCGAACTTTTTGTGTTAGGAGCTATTTTATTTGGTTTTTCATGGGGATTCAATACGCCAACCTTAATGGCTTGGACAGTGGATTTATCACATGAAAATTATCGTGGACGTGCTGTGGCAACTACTTACATTGCCCTTGAAGCAGGAATTGGCATTGGAGCTTTGTTTGCAGGATATTTGTATAAAGGTAAAGTAGAAAACATGGCGATTCCTTATGAGTTATCGGCTTTTTTGGCTTTTATTGCGTTGGTTTATTTGTGGTATAAAAATAGAACTCCAAGCGTGTCATTGCGTTAAGCGTTTTTGTGTTAAATGCTACTAAATTGTTAAACTAAACTCCCTTAAAATGAGGAGATGTCTTTCCTAAAAAAGCAACAATACCTTCTTTAAAATCATTCGTTTTACCAGCAATATCTTGATTAATTGCCTCCAATTCCAACATTTGTTCTAAGGTTGAATGATGTGACTGATTCAATACTTTTTTTATTAATCCGATAGCTTTTGTGGCAGATTTAGCGTACATTTTTGCTGTTTGCTCAACGACTGAATCTAATTGTTGTGGGGTAACAATTTTACTGACTAATCCTAATTCAAAACATTCTTTTGCTTCCACAATTCTACCAGTTGAAGCTAATTCAAAAGCCTTTTGTGAACCAATTAATCGTGGTAAGAAATATGATGAACCTGCATCAATAATTAATCCAATATTTACAAAAATCTGTGACATTCGAGCAGTTTCTGAGGCAATAATCACATCACAAGCCAATGCTAATGAACACCCCGCACCCGCCGCAACTCCGTTCAATCGGCAAATAACGGGTTTTGCTAAGTTCCTGATTGACAGTATCATAGGATTATAATTGCTTCGTAAAGATTCGCCTAAACTTGTTGCATTACCAATCCCATTCTTTAAATCTGCTCCCGAACAAAAGGCTTTTTCACCTACGCCTGTAAGTACGACCACACGCACCTCTTTATCTTCTCCTGCTTGTGTAAAAGCATCAATAATTTCCTGAATTAAGTCGGCATTTAAAGCATTATAAACTTCTGGACGATTGAGCGTTATCGTACAAATGCTTTCTTTAATTTGGTAAATAAGATGATTAAACATGATTATTTTATTGATGATTTTAAAAAAAAGTACCACTAAAAAGTACGACTGAAATACTTATTATTAACCCCAAAAATGAACCTGCAATTACTTGTGCAGGAGTATGTGCATTGAGGTGCAAACGTGCCGCAATCAAGAGTCCTCCAATTAGGATAACGGTTATGATTGGGTAAAAAAGTTCATAACTTCCAAACTTGATCACAATGCCAATTAAAGCTCCCAAAGTACCACTAATCCCAACGGCATGAGCTGATATTTTCCAATATAAACTGATGATAGCAACAGCAGCAATTGAGAGAGCAATTCCTGTCAGAATGATGGCAACTTCTGGTAATTGCTTTAATTTCATCGTAAAAAACGTTGCTACGAAAGTATAAATAGCAACAGTTACTATATAAGGAAGTCGTCTATCTTCTAAGGTTTCCATTTTTAAATTACGAACAAAACCGAAACGATGAAGACAGTAAATAGTGAATACTGGAAGAATAAAAGTTTGAAGGAAAATCAATAGCAAAAGACCCATTTTCAGGCTCATCAAGCCAACACGGGCAGAATCATTAAATAATTCAAGGTTTTGAATTGCTTCGGGAGCTACATAAAACAGCAGCCCAAAAATTATTGTAGGCATTAATAAAGGATGCAAAACAGCAGAAATTATTTGAGCAAAACGAGTAGTCAATTTTAGGGATTGGGGATTAGGAAATTGGTTAATTGGAACTCCAAAATTTAATTTTATTTATTATGGACACAATTTACTCAAAAAAAACGAATCCCATAAGATTTTAAAACCTTATAGGATGAATTTTAATGTTTAATATTTTGTAAGGTAACCAATCCCTATTTTCCTAATCCCAAATCCCTAAGTTCACAATTGTTTCCTCAAACGAGCCACAGGAATATTCAATTGTTCACGGTATTTAGCCACTGTTCTTCTGGCGATATTATATCCTTTTTCGTTGAGATATTTCTCTAATTTATCGTCCGATAATGGGCTTTTCTTTGGCTCATTGTCAATTAATTCTTTTAAGATATTTTTTACTTCACGACTTGAAACATCTTCACCCGAATCCGTTGCAATGCCTTCTGAAAAGAAATATTTGAGTGGATAAAGACCAAATTCTGTTTGCACTGATTTACTGCTGGCAACTCTTGAAACCGTTGAAATATCCATTTCGATTTGAGTGGCAATGTCTTTCAAAATCATTGGTTTTAACTTCGTTTCATCACCAGTTAAGAAAAAATCTTTTTGATAATCCAGAATAGAATTCATCGTTCTCAACAAAGTATTTTGACGTTGTTTGATGGCATCAATAAACCATTTTGCTGAATCCAATTTCTGTTTAATAAACGTTACCGTCTCTTTAATAATCCGATTATTTTTATCAGATTTATCGTAAGTATCCAGCATTTCGTGAAAAGAATGGCTCACACGCAATTCTGGGGCATTTTTAGAGTTTAAAGAGAGTTCTAATTTTCCGTTATTATTGAAAAGTAAATAATCAGGCATTAAATATTGTATTACTACGCCGTCCTCCTCTGCCGAACCTGGTTTTGGGTTTAATTTTGTAATAACTTTTACGGCTTGCTTCATTCCCTCATCATCAACACCTAAACGCTTCTGAATTTTTTCGTAGTGTTTCTTTGCAAATTCTTCAAAATTATCAGCGATTATCTTAATGGCATTTTGAACACCAGGCTCATTAGAATCCTTTCTATCTAACTGAATCAAAAGACATTCTTGCAAATCACGGGCAGCAATTCCAACGGGATCAAAAGTTTGAATTTGTTTCAAAACAGCCTCTACATCTTCTGTGGTAGTATAAACTCCTTGTGTGAAAGCTAAATCATTGACAACCGCTTGCGACGGGCGACGCATGTAGCCGTCTGTTTCGATTGACCCAATAAGTTGTCTTCCAATAATTTCATGTTGCTCTTCTAAACGAAGAAAACCCAACTGTGAAATAAGGTGGTCGGTTAAACTCGAAATCATGGCAATCGGCATTTCCTTGTCTTCATCGTCTCCATTACCATCGCCCTGCATTTTGTACCCATTGTGGTCATCGTGCAAATACGATTCAATATCAATCTCACGGTCGTTAAAATCCCCAAAATCTTCATCTGCATAATCATCAAAATCATCGTCGTACTCATCACGTTCTTTTACGTCATTTTCCATTTCCATTCCTTCTTCAAGTGCAGGATTGATTTCAAGTTCTTCTTCGATTCTGGCGGAAAGTTCAAAAGTTGGAATCTGCAACAATTTTATAAATTGAATCTGCTGAGGAGATAATCTTTGTTGTTGTGATTGATTTAGGGAAAGTTTTTGCATAATATCGGGAAGTAAGGTAATAATGTAACATTAAGGTTGGTATCATATTTGTGCGAAGCACGAACAAATACCGTTTCTACAAATATCTTGCCAAATTTATTAATAAATAATTTATAATGTTGTTGCCGTTCACTCTTTTTATGAAAAATAAATTTTAATAGTCTAAAAATCAATTAGTTAATAAATAAAATTATTTTTGAAATTTTATAAATATTTAATTGCAATTGATTATTTATAACCTACTTAGTCCGAAAAACAGGCTCATTTTAAAGAATTAAAAGAATATAATTTAACTCTGATATTAAACGAAATCTATTTAATAAAGTCATGAATTAACATTTGTTCGCTTTTTTTATTCATTTTTAAAAGATTTGTAATTCCCTAAATTCGGTAATTGAGTGGAATCTTGGTAATTTTGATAAAAAAGTAATTGTAAAGGTATTTCAACCATTGTATCAAAGAATGCAAATCAAACAAATTTTAGCGGAGGCTGCCATTGGTAGCGAAATAACAGTGAAAGGTTGGGTCAGAACCAAGCGAGTTCAACCCAACGTAATTTTTATAAATATCAATGATGGTTCAATAATTCATAATATTCAAGCCGTTGCCGAGCCTGGCGTAATTGATGAGGAAACGTTGAAATTAATCACCACGGGTTCATGTATTGTAGTTTCTGGAGTTTTGAATGAGTCGAAAGGTTCAGGGCAACGAGTGGAATTACAAGTTCAAAGCGTTCAAGTTTATGGAACCGCCGATCCTGATAAATATCCATTACAACCCAAAAAACATAGTTTAGAATTTCTGCGTGAAATTGCCCATCTTCGTCCTCGAACGAATACTTTTTCGGCAATTCTCAGAATTCGTCATGCCCTGGCGTTTGCGATTCATAAATACTTTAATGACAACGGTTTTTTTTATCTTCATACGCCCATTATCACAGGGTCGGATGCGGAAGGAGCAGGGGAGATGTTTAGGGTTTCAACGCTTGACCCAAAGAATCCACCTTTGAACGATGACGGAACGATTAATTATAAAGAAGATTTTTTCGGTAAAGAAACTAATTTGACCGTTTCAGGACAATTGGAAGGAGAATTAGGAGCCATGGCACTTTCAAAAATCTATACTTTCGGACCAACTTTCCGTGCGGAGAACTCAAACACGGCTCGCCATTTGGCAGAGTTTTGGATGATTGAACCCGAAATGGCTTTTTATGAATTAGAGGACAATATGGCGTTGGCGGAGGATTTTACAAAATCAGTAATCCGTTATGCCATCGAAAATTGTGCGGATGATTTAGCATTTTTAGAAAATCGTTTAAAAGAGGAAGAAAAAACTAAAAAAGCCGAGGAACGTTCGGAGTTAGATTTAATTCAGAAATTGAACTTTGTGGTTGATAACGAATATGTAAAATTGACTTATACCGAAGCCATCAAAATTCTATTATCGTCAAAACGTCATAAAGAAAGCAAATTCCAATATCCAGTTGAATGGGGTATTGATTTACAATCGGAACATGAGCGTTATTTAGTGGAAAAACATTTCAAAAAGCCAGTAATTCTTACTAATTATCCGAAAGATATTAAGGCTTTTTATATGAAATTGGATGAGGATGGAACCACAGTACGTGCAATGGACGTGCTTTTTCCAGGCATTGGAGAAATTATCGGCGGTTCGCAACGGGAAGATAATTATGAAAAATTATTAGCTCGTTCAAAAGCCGTTGGCATCCACGAAGATACGATTTGGTGGTATTTAGAAACTCGTCAATTTGGCACCGCACCGCATTCGGGTTTTGGAATTGGGTTCGAGCGTTTGGTGATGTTTGTAACGGGTATGACTAATATTCGTGACGTAATTCCTTTCCCAAGAACGCCAAAATCAGCTGATTTTTAATTTGGTTTTGCCACCAAGGCACTAAGTCTCCAAGATTTTGTAAAAGTTAATTTGAAAATAAAAATCTTAGCGTCTTTGTGCTTTAGTGGCTAACTTAAACATATTATGAAAAAACTATTATTTCTTCTCGCTTTTGTCGGTTTTTTACAAACCACTTTTGCTCAATCTGTGGACGAAAAGGCGGTCAAAGCCGTTGTTGTTCAACTCTTTGATGGTATGCAAAAACATGACTCCACGATGATTAGAACCTGTTTTCACCCTTCTGCCCGTATGCAATCTATTGGTATGAATCGTAAATCAGGAATTGTAGAATTAACGACGGAAAATTCTGTTGATGGCTTCGTGAAATCAATTGGAAGTCTGCCTGCAACAACTCAAATTGAAGAAAGAGTTTTAAGTTATGAAATTAGCGTAGATGCCGAAATGGCTACCGCTTGGACACCTTATGAGTTTTACGTAAATGGAAAAAAAAGCCACTGCGGCGTTGATGCTTTTCAATTTTTTAAGACTGACAAAGGGTGGAAGATTTTGACAATTGCTGATACTCGTAGAAAGTGTGAATAACGTATTCAAATGAAAAAAAACCTAATATGCCTCTTATTTTTCGGTATTCAATCAATAACTTTCGCTCAATCAGAAGATGAAAAAGCGATTAAAAAAGTAATCAATAATTTGTTTGATAGTATGCAAAAACATGATTCTACGATGATTAGAGCTTGTTTTCATTTTTCAGCAAGGATGCAAGTTATTGCTGAGAACCGAAAAACGGGCGTGGTTGAAATTACAACGCAAAGCACTATTGCTAATTTTGTAAAAAATATTGGAAGTCTTCCAACAAGTTCTTCAATAGAAGAAAAAGCTCTTAATTCAGAAATAAAAATAGATGGTCAATTGGCAACGGCTTGGACAAATTATGAGTTTTACAGAAACCAGAAAATTAGTCATTGTGGTATTGATGCTTTTCAATTTTATAAAACAATAGATGGTTGGAAGATTTTAACGCTTACCTACAACATAAAAAAATGTGAATAATTTATTATCCCCGACTCTTCCTTTCCATCTCCACAACTTCCACATCAAAAACTTTTTTACCGTCAATTTTCAATCTCACTGCCGTCTGAATATTATGAAATCCGTACGTTCCAGCGGCTCCAGGGTTAATATAAAGCATTCTGTTTCGGTATAAATCACGTTTTACTTGCAAAATATGAGAATGTCCGCACACAAAAATATCAGGTTTTTGAATAGAAAAGCATTCTAACGCATCGGGCTTATATTTAGACGGCGTTCCTGCAATATGCGTCATGCCGATAATTAAATCTTCGCATTGAAAATGATTTATTTTTGGGTAAATTAATCGTAATGTCATATCATCAATATTGCCATAAACGCCCTCAATGGGTTTGTATGCTTCCAAAGTATCTGATAATGACACATTTCCCCAATCTCCACCGTGCCAAATTTGGTCGCACCAATCAACGTGTTCTATCAATCGTTGGTCGAGAAAACTGTGAGTATCGGAAATGATTAATATTTTTTGCATATTGTGATTTTATTCATTCATAATTTCAACTTATGAAACTATTTAATTTTGATTAAAAATTTAATGAAAATATAAAGATCTGGTAACGAAAAATTAATAATTTATATTCTGTCATTCATCATCATATTAACGTATAAACGCTCCGTTTTAAAACAAATTTAGTCCCGATTCGTTTAATAATCAAACCCAAAAATTTATTTAATCAATTGAAATTATGCTTGTCAAACCATTTGAAACAGCACTTTACAGTAATTTAAGTTTGTTTTTTGAAAAGAATGGCTTTGCATTAATGGCAGATAAAAAACAGTTTCGTAAAATTACTTCTCGGGGATTTCAAAACGTAATTTTCACCGCAACTTCGTATGATGATGAAATTTGGTTAGAGGTAAATTTCGGGTTTCGCAATAATCAAATTGAACAAATTGCTCAACAATTTTTAGGAAATACCCGTGATTTTTGGGGTGAATCAAACACAATTGTCGTATCAATTGGTAAGTATAACGATGCCAAATATTTTAGGTATAAAATCATGACCGAACCCGACATTGAGGATGTTTGTGACATCGTGAAAGACTTTTTAATTAGTGATGGATTTCCGTTTTTGAATGCAACCGACAACCTTTTGGCTTTGAATGATATATTTAATAAATTTCCAAAAAAGCCTTGTAAGTACGTTTATAACCAAGTTCATAGAAGTTTTAAAGGAATTATTAACGCTAAGTTGATTCATGATGAAAACTTTTTAGATTTATCGGATAAGCACCGTGAAAATCTTATTCGCATTGGTGCAACCCACGAAGAGCTTCTGACTTATGAGCGATTATTAAGTTTCCTTTTATATCATTCGTCCAATTAAATACCATTTTTTATCAACCAGAACTTTTATAAATTGCGGTTGAAAATGCCTTTCAGAAATATCATATTAATTTTTCTCTTTTTTTGCGGCTGTTTAAAAAACACCTCCGCCCAACTTCGCTTTGAACGCATTGGCAACCAACAAGGGTTATCGCAAAGTACTGTTCTCAAAATTTTTCAGGATAAAAAAGGATTTATTTGGTTCGCAACTCGTGATGGTTTGAACAAATATGATGGGTATAATTTTACCGTTTATCGTCATATTTTCAATAATAAGAATTCCATAAGTAGCAGTAATATTACCTGTATTTCGGAAGATAAAAATGAAAATCTTTGGGTGGGAACTGCCGATGGCGGAATTAATAAAATGGATAAAGAAACTGGCAAATTTATTCATTTCAAGCAAATTGATAGTAAAAATGATATTTCTAAAATTAATATTTCTTCTATAATTGTAACAAAAGATAATCAAATCTTAGCGGCAACTTATAGATCAGGGCTTTTGAAAATTGATGGTAATACGAACGTTATTTCTTGGAAAATTGTCGAAACAAATCCTATTTCCACCAACGATGTTTCGCAAATTTATCAAGATAAACACGAAAATTTGTTATTGGGAGGTCCGTATGGAGTTTTCACTCAACTATCGAAAGACGGAAAAGCAAATACTTTTAAAATCATCAATAATCTTTCGCCAAAAAGAAATCAAGTAACCTGTTTTTTTGAAGATACCGATGGGAATATTTTGGTTGGAACTCGGGGAAATGGTTTATATAAAATTGACTTAATAACTCGAAAAATTTCCCAAATTCTTTATAGATCTGATCTTGTGGATCGTGATAATTTGATTACTTCCTTGGCGTATGATCAGGAAGGAACGCTATGGGTTGGCACTGACAGTGGCGTAATTTTAATTCAAAACAAAGACTTTAAAAATCCCATTCACTTACAAGTAAATCCAGATTCTGATACGGGTTTGAGTTCTCATGCCATTCAAGGAATATTGGTTGATAGAGATGATAATGTATGGATTGGCACTTGGGAAGCGGGGTTAAATGTTCATTTTAAAAACCGAAATAAGTTTTCAATATATCGTCATAAAACGAATACTGAACAGAGTTTATTAAGAGATAAAATTACCGCTATTGCCTGTGAGGACAATAATCGAGTTTGGATTGGTAGCAACAGTGGGCTCACTTTATTAGACCGAAAAGCCAATTTTTATAAGCATTTCATCGTGAATCCTTCCACCTCAACGATTCTTAATAATAACGATATTAATTTTCTTCACATTGATAAAACAGGAGATTTGTTTGTTTCAACGTGGGGGGCAGGGTTAAAAATATTGAAAAAAGGCAGTAGTACTTTTACTAATTATTTGTATAATAACGGGCAATCTATTTCTTATTTCACTTGCATTCAATCTTCAAAAATTCCCAATAAAATATGGATTGGGACTCAAGAATCAGGGCTTTTGTCTTTTGATAAATTAACGGGGAAATTTACGCCAATTGTTGAATTAAATCAGAAAGGAATACTTTCTGAAATTCACGTTAATTCAATTCTTGAAGACAGTAAGGGTATTTTATGGATTGGTTCTTATAATAATGGGATGTTTAGATATGACCCTCAAACGCATCAAATTAATCATTTTATTCAATCAGATAGACCAGGGAGTATAAAAGGGAATCACGTTTTCCAGATTTTTGAAGATACACAGAAACGAATATGGGTTGCAACAAATGGGGGAGGATTATGTCTATTCCAACCCAAAAATAACACTTTCAAAACATGGACAACGGAGGATGGACTGCCCAATAATACAATTAAAGCGATTTTGGAAGATAAACATCAGAATCTTTGGTTGGCAACGAATGAAGGGCTTTCTGAATTTTTAATCAGAAGTAATTCATTCAAAAACTATACAAAAGCCGATGGATTGCAAGGATCAGAATTTTTGATAAATGCTTATGCACAAAATAAAGGAGGCGAGATGTTTTTTGGTGGAACTGGTGGAATGAACGTTTTTCATCCTGATAGTTTAAAGGAAAACAACAAAGTACCTCCTGTTTATATTACGGGCTTGCGACTTTTCAATAAACCACTAACAATTGGTCAGAAAGATTCACCCTTGCAGAAAAATATCTTAGCCACTGATGAACTGACTTTTGAAGCAAATCAAAACGTATTTTCCTTAGAATTTACTGCTCTGGATTTTGAATCTCTTAAAAACAATCAATATGCTTATTTATTGGAAGGATTTGATAATGATTGGCAATATGTGGGAACGCAACGAATTGCAAGTTATACGAACTTGAATCCAGGCGAATATGCGTTTAAAGTGAAAGCGAGTAATAATGATGGAATTTGGAATCCACGACAGGCTACGATGAAGATTATTATTTTGCCCCCTTGGTATAAATCTTGGTGGGCATTTTGGATTTATGGATGTTTGATTATCGGCAGTATTTATGCGTTTAGAAAGGTGATTCAAGTACGTGAAAGGTTTAGATTAGATATTAAAAATCAAGAAAAAGAGAATATACAAATTCAAGAATTAGACCGATTGAAAACAAATTTTTTTACCAACATTTCTCACGAATTCAGAACACCTTTAACGCTGATTATCAGTCCATTAGAGAAATATTTATCCGAAAACGATGATTTGACAATCACCCAAAGAAGGAGAGCCGAATCTATATATCGAAACGCCAAACAACTTCAAAAACTGATTAATCAATTGTTAGATTTATCGAAATTAGAAGCAGGAAGACTTTATCCCGAAATTACCCAAAGTGACATCATTGAATTTGCCGAAAAAGTGACAAATTCATTTCAAGATTTAGCTGAGCAAAAGAATATTTCCTTGCAATTCATCACCAATGAAAAATATTTAATGGCTTATTTTGATAGTGATATGGTTGAAAAAATTCTCACAAATTTACTGTCAAATGCTTTCAAATTTTCAAGAGAAAAAGGAGCAATAATAGTTTCAATTGCTCTAAAACAATCAGATAATCAGCAAGTAATCATAAAAGTTACTGATAACGGAATAGGAATTTCGCAAGAAAATTTATCTAATATTTTTAATCGATTTTATCAAGTTCACGCTCATAATCACCCACAGGTTGTTGGCACAGGCGTTGGGTTATCGTTGTGCAAAGAATTGGCAGAATTGCACCTTGGCGAGATTTTGGTGAGTAGCGGATTGGCAGAAGGGACAACTTTTTCAGTTTATTTGCCAATTTCTAAGAATGCTTTTGATGTTAAATGGATTCGAGAAGAAGAAAATTTACGAAATAATCAACAGCAACAAATTGTTAATGCAAATCAGTATATTGATAATCAAGATGTTTATATTGCCGATAAAAATAAACCCATCGTCTTAATTGCAGAAGATAATGAAGACTTAAGATTGTATATTAAAGAAATTTTTGCTCAAAATTTTCAAATCTTGGAAGCTGAAAATGGGAAATGTGCTTTGAGATTAGCCCAAGAAAATATTCCTGATATTATAATTTCGGATTGGATGATGCCACAAATGACGGGTGTTGAATTGTGTGAAAACATTAAAACTAATGCCAAAACGAGTCATATTCCAGTGATAATTTTGACTTCAAAAAGTAGTAATGAAAGCAAACTTTTAGGTCTTGAAACGGGTGCGGATGATTATATTACTAAACCTTTTAATGCCAGTTTATTAGAGGTAAGAGTAAATAATATATTAGAAAATAGGAAAAAACTTAGGGAATTATTCAGTAATTCTCCTAAAATAAAAGCACGTGAAATTACGCTCAATTCATCGGATGAGCATTTTTTAGAACGAATTATTAAAATAGTTGAGGATAATTTAAGTAATATAAATCTGGATATTACGTTCCTGGAAGAAGAACTGAAAATGAGTAATATGCAGTTATATCGTAAATTGAAAAGTTTGACAAACCTGTCTGGCAATGAATTTATAAAAAATATCAGATTAAAAAAGGCGGTGCAATTATTGGAAAGCGAAAACTATAATGTTTCAGAAATTGCCTATAAAGTTGGCTTTTCAGATCCTTCTTATTTTAGTAGAATATTTAAAAAACAGTATGGAAAAACCCCCTCAGATTATTTAGAGAAAGGTTTTGAAGTGTAATTTTATAACAACATATAAAGTTGAGAAGGTTTTAACTAAACGCTCAGTTTTCGTTTCAACAAATACTATTCAAAGAAAATTATTACCATTTTTAGTATAATTATTATTTACTTTCTCAACTTTGCATAAATAAACATAATCCTAAATATTTTGAAAAAATCAATCCTTATAATCGTTCTCAGTTTTAGAATTTTATTACCAATCTTAGGTCAAAATCACGACCACGATTCAACGTTTCAAAAATCTCCAATTACACACTACATTATTCCGGCAGTGTTAATTGGTGGCGGAATTGCTTTGAATAATCAAGATTTCAAGAATAAACAAATCACTTGGCACAATGAAAATTACAAAGATTTCAGTACGAAAGTGGACGATTTATTGCAAATTGCCCCACACGCTGCCGTTTTTGGTTTAGACTGGATTGGGGTAAAAAGTAAGCATGATTTTAAAGATAAAGTGGGTTTAATGTTAACAGGGGGAATCATTATGTTAGGAACCGTGAATGCTTTAAAATATACGACCAATCAATTACGTCCCGATGGTTCATCCGAAAACTCATTTCCTTCTGGACATACGGCTAATGCTTTTTTTGGAGCAACAATTTTGGCAAAAGAGTATGCTGATAAAAGTGTTTTAATTGCAATTGGAGGTTATACCGTAGCAACTGCAACGGGTTATCTACGCATGGCTAACAATCGGCATTGGGCATCGGATGTGCTTGCAGGAGCAGGAATTGGCATTATTTCGGGAGAAGTGGCTTACATTGTTTATCCTTGGTTGAAAGAAAAATTGGGTGGTAAGGGGAAAAATAAGAGCGTAGTTTTCATACCTACTTTCGATGGAAATGCAATGGGAGGCAATTTAGTTATTGGATTTTAATGATTTGAAGTAAATAACCCAAAAGGCAGTTTCGGAAAATTAATCCCAAAACTGCCTTTTTATTCCCTTTATCGTTTCAATTACTAATGCAATTTTTCATTATTCAAGTGTCTCGTTGCATCCCTCTTGGTCTTTTTATCTAAATTTTTCTGCAAAGCATCCGTCAAATTTATCCCCGTTTGATTCGCCAGACAAATCAACACGAAAAGCACATCAGCCATTTCATCACCCAAATCTTTATTTTTATCCGATTCTTTTTCAGATTGTTCACCGTATCGGCGGGCAATAATTCGGGCAACTTCGCCAACTTCTTCCGTGAGCATTGCCATGTTCGTTAGTTCGTTAAAATAGCGAACACCTACTGTTTTAATCCATCCATCTACGGTTTTTTGAGCCTCTTCTATCGTCATTTTGATTGATTGTTTTATTAAAATAACTTCCCATAAAACCACCAAATAAACAGGGCAATGGCGAAATGTAGGTTATAAATTCAAACACAGAATATTTTGTGGGAGTTAATCCAACTATTTTACTAACATAAAATCCCACAAAAATGCTAAATGCCAATTGTAGGGCAGAAATCCAGCCTTTTTTTGGTTGTAAATATCCTAAAATTAAAGCCCCAGAAAAAATGAAAAATAGAGGAATATGAATCACATCGCTATTGAGATTTATAACAATAATTATTAGGGTAAAAGCTATCGTTAAAAAGGTGTTGCGAATCATATTTTATTTTTTGAATCTAAGACAATCGTTACAGGTCCATCATTAATTAAAGACACTTTCATATCCGCCCCAAATTCGCCCGTCTGAATAGATTTACGCAAATCTTTTTCTAATTGATGAATCATTTTTTCGTATAATGGAATGGCAATTTCAGGTCGGGCGGCTTCAATAAAACTCGGGCGATTGCCTTTTTTTGTGCTTGAATGAAGCGTAAACTGACTGATTAAGAGGATGTTACCATTTACACTATCAAGTGCTAAGTTCATCTTTCCCTCTTCATCCGAGAAAATTCTCATACTCACAATTTTCTTGGAAAGCCATTCAATATCGTCGTCAGTGTCTGAATGAGTAATACCCAAAAGCACAAGAAAACCCAATTTAATTTCGCCCTTAATTATACCATCAATTTTAACAGAAGCTTCCGAAACTCGTTGAATTATTGCTATCATTTTTTAAGGTTAAACGATGCTCGTGAGTTGTTTAAAAGTATATTTATTCAAAACGATTTATAGATTTAATTTTAAAAAGTACGATTATAGTTAATCATTTTTGCAATAATAAGTAAACAATTAACAAATAAACCCCATACCCCAAAAGGTCATTCGTGATGGTAATAAATGGACCCGAAGCAATGGCAGGATTGATGTCAAATTTATTAAGAATTAAAGGCGTAATAGTTCCCATCAAAGAAGCCAACATCACGATGGAAAATATTGATAATGAGACTGTTAAGGATAACGAAGTGTCTGCATTGTCGATTAAAAGTGAACCGCAAAACGCAAAAAGTCCTGCAATTACTGCGTTGAACAATGCCACTTTCAAAACTTTTAGTAAACGTTCTCCTAAGGGTGTATCAATTCCAGATTTATCCGCCAAACTTTGAACAATGATAGAAGAAGATTGAATACCCACATTGCCTCCTGTTGAACCAATCAAGGGAATAAAGGCTGCAATTGCTGGAATTGCCTTAAATATACCATCAAAATTATCAATCAATTTTGCCGCCAAAAAACTTCCACACATTCCTCCAATCAACCACGGAAGTCTTGAACGAACCAATTTCCAAACACTGTCATCTTCCTCAACATCTTCCGAAATACCCGTCATGGCTTGCACATCTTCTTGGGCTTGTTCAGTAATAAAATCCACGACATCATCAATCGTAATTCTACCCAACAAACGTCCTTGAATATTCACGACTGGCACGGCATCTAAATCATATTTTTGCATCACATCCGCCACTTCCTCACCTTTTGCGGTGGTTTTTACAGATACTATATCATCTGAATAAATATCCGCAATTTTTGATCCTCTTTTTGCCAAAATAATCTTCTTCAACGACACTCTTCCTTGCAAAATAATATCATCATCAACCACATAAACAGCGTTCACATTTTCAACATCTTCTGCTTGTCTTCTGATTTCCTCAACACACTCAGTTACAGACTGTTTGATGTTTATTTTGATTAATTCTTTTTGCATTAAACCGCCCGCCGAATCTTCATCGTAGTGCATCAAATCATTCACGAAACGAGCCTGTTCTTTATCTTTCAGTAAGCCAATAATATCTTCTGAAACATCCTTTGGTTGTTCATTTAAAATATCAACGGCATCATCAGAATCTAATAAATCGACGTATTCGGCAATTTCTTGGGGTGTAAAATTTTTGAGAAATTTCTTACGATCATCAGCATCAAGATTGGTAATAATCTCTGCCCCAATCTTTTTATCTAATAATCTTACTAAATAATGAGATTCTTCACCGTTCAATTCATACAAAATATTGGTTATATCTGCGGGATATAACTCATCCATTTCAGCAAGGATAAAAACATTATCTTGTTGATTTATAGCACTTTGTAATTTTTCAAGATACTCTTTTGTGAGTTCAAAAGGCGTAAGCTCGAAGGGTTGATTGGTGATTTGCTCCATATGTTTAATTTTAAATTTGCACGGTTTATCTCAGATACTCTTTGGGAATAAATTACTCGGCTATCATTTTCACTTCCATTGCCATTTTCGTCAACTCCAAAAACTCAGCCACATTCAACTGTTCCGCCCGCTTGCTCATGTACGGATTATCGGGTAACTGCAAGGCTTTCAAGGCATTACGAAGCGTTTTTCTTCTCTGATTAAAACCCATTTTAACAACGGATTTGAACATACTTTCGGATACGCCCAAATTCGTAACGTTATTTCTCTTTAAGCGTATAACCCCTGAATTTACTTTTGGCGGTGGCGAAAATACTTCTGGACCTAACGAAAAACAGTATTCAATATCATAAAA
>JANXML010000182.1 GCA_025354645.1 Arcicella sp.
GTATAAAATTAATTAATAGAATATTCATGGCATGACTTATTATAATTTATTCCAGATAGTTAAAACGATTAATGATGTAATTTGACGTTAATGGAACAAATGATATTCATGGAATAAGTGAAGATAAAATGGGGGTTGAAGTATTTATTTTGCCCATAAAATACAAAAAAATTCATTTTTGGGATAAGAAACATAGGAAATCTACATAATGACAATATTGCTAAAAATAAGCGTAAAGGTGTTGGTTTAAAGAATATGAAAAAGCGTTTGGAATCAAATTATGGAACACAGAATGGCTTCAAAGTTTTTGAAAAGATTAAACGTTTATTTGCGAAGTTTGTATTTCCAGAGTGACCAAAGATAAGAAAATTAGATAGTAATTGTAGAAAATTGCATGATGGATGAATAAGCTATAAAATCCTCACTAATTTTACCGTTTAATAAAAAAGATAAAATATAAGTATATAATTAGTGAAAAATATTATAGAATTTGCTACATTAGCGGAGAAATGATAGAAAAAAGACTTATTATTACAATTAAATTAATTTATTAAAATTTGTGCATCATTTTTGCTTATATATTAACCATGTAAGCAAGGTAAAATCAAACTACCATTCCCTGATTGGTTCACAGGTGTTGAACCAGATTGTTAAATTTTTGAAAACGTAAGTTAGGCAGATATGGCAAATAGAAAACCCTATTCCCCCCGAGCTGGTAACCGCCACTATCAAGACTTGTCCCCTGTAAAGCAAATGAGTAAGAAAATTAAAACGATCTTGGTTGATGACGAGAGGTTAGCCCGCCAAGAATTAAAGTATTTGTTGCAAGAATATCCAGATATTCAAATTATTGACGAAGCTGAAAACGTTGATGAGGCTTTGGAGAAAATCCACCGTTTGCAACCAGATTTGATATTTCTTGATATTGAGATGCCAGAAAAAAATGGCTTTGATTTGTTGAGTGACCTCGAATATGTTCCAAAAGTAGTTTTTGTAACGGCTTATAATCAGTATGCTATTCAGGCTTTTGAGTCTGAGGCAATGGATTATTTGTTGAAACCAATGAAATCTGAGCGTTTAGCAAGAACGATTGAGAAAGTTCGTTCAGATATTCAGCAACACAGAATTACCGAAGCAGTTTCGGAAGGAAGACTTCCCGCCCAGAAACGTATATTTTTGAAAGACGGTGAGAAATGTTATTTTGTTCGTTTAACTGAAATCTATATGATCGAATCGGTAGGAAATTATTGTCGTTTTCATTTTGGAACTGATCGCCCGATGATTCACCGTTCGTTGAACAAAATTCAGGAACGTTTAGACCCACATACTTTCTTCCGTGCAAATCGTCAGCAAATTATTAATACTGAATATATTGCTAACATTGAATCGTATTATAAAGGAGGAATGAAAGTGGCTTTAAATAACGGGATTGAATTAGAAATTTCAACTCGTAATTCAGTTGCATTTAAAGAAATGATGGGAATGTAGAATTAAGCACTATATTCCAAAAAAAAGAAACCTTCAAGTCGCAATCTTGAAGGTTTTTTTATAGATTCTGCATTCGGATATTTTTTTTAACTATTACAAGGATATTTATAAATTTTCATACAATTACACACAAAAAAGGGTAGCCCTTTATATGGTTTCCTTATCATTCGGTTTCGGCAAATATGTACTTTTTCTTGTTTTATTATCCTGAGATAACTAATATTGTTTAAGAAAAATATCTGCACAGATATTCTTTTGAGGTTAACAGTGGCGGCTGTTAACCTTTTTTTGTATCCGCTCCTTCCCAAATATTTATGAAACCTGTTACCTTTGTTTCATGCGTATCCTAACCTTTATTTATACCATTTGGGCTGCCTTTTGGTTTATTTTTTTATTTGTTTTACTATTTCCACTTTTCTGGTTGTTTCTTCAGAAATCAGAGTGGAAACACAAAGCTCATTATCTCAATCGTTTATGGGGCAAAATATTTTTCCCAATCATTGGAATTCGCATTAAAACACAGTACGACTTCCAACCTGATATAAATAAAACTTACGTTTTTTGTGCAAATCATTTTTCATATTTAGATATTGCTTCTATGGGAATGATTATTGAAAACTACTATGCTTTCGTGGGGAAAGCGTCTCTCAAGGGCATTCCTTTATTTGGATATATGTTCGCAAAATTACATATACAGGTGGACAGAAGTGATAAAAACAGTCGGGTAACATCAATGACTCGTTCTATAAAAGCCCTGCAAAGCGGACGAAGTGTAATGATTTTTCCAGAAGGTGGCATATGGTCAAAGGAATTTCCGAAGTTGTCATTACCGCTGAAAGATGGTGGCTTTGCGATGGCAATTCAACAACAGCTTCCAATTGTTCCAATTAGTCTGTTGAATAATTATAAAATTATGCCCGAGGGTCATTTTGCAATTTATCCACAAATTTTACGAGCCATTGTTCACCAACCTATTCAAACAAAGGGGATGACAACTGATGATATAGAGAATTTGAAAATGAAGTTTTATGAAGTTGTGCAAGGAGCGTTGGATAGTTTTGAGTAACTAATTGATAATTTTGCTGTAAGTAGTCATTAATTACAGAAAACGTTTATCATATTTGAAAAATACCATTGCTTATTAAATTGTTATGGTAGAATGTTTACTGTCCATTTAAAACTACCTACTGATTTTACCGTTTAATAGTTGTTTCAACCAATCAGCGATAAATAGTTTATTAAATTGATTTCATAAGCATTAATTTGTGTAAAATTTTAAACTGAAAAGATCATGAATTCACACGAAATTGAATACAAAATTATTGGCGAGGATATTCAACTCGTAGAAATTGAGCTTGACCCAAATGAAACCGTAATTGCGGAAGCTGGCTCGATGTGTTATATGGAAGATGGCATTACTTTTGAAACCAAAATGGGCGATGGTTCAACGGGCGACAATTCTGTGATGGGCAAACTATTACAGGCGGGTTCTCGTTTATTAACTGGTGAATCATTATTTATGACTCATTTTACTAATCGTGGTATTGGGAAACGAAAAGTGGCTTTTTCTGCTCCTTATCCAGGCACAATAATTCCGATTAATCTATCTTCATTACCTGGAAATACATTAATTGCTCAAAAGGATAGTTTTTTGTGTGCCGCTTTGGGAACGAAGGTTTCAATCACTTTTAATCAAAAAATTGGAGCGGGTTTCTTCGGTGGAGAAGGTTTTATTTTAGAAAAATTACAAGGTGATGGATTAGCTTTTGTTCACGCAGGCGGAACTATAATTGAGAAACATTTGAACAATGAAACGCTAAGAATTGATACGGGCTGTATTGTGGCTTTTGAACAAGGACTGAGTTATGATATTCAAAGAGCAGGCAATTTAAAATCAATGATTTTTGGTGGTGAGGGCATTTTCTTGGCAACTATGCATGGAACTGGCAGAGTTTGGATTCAATCAATGCCCATTTCTAAATTAATTCGTGCCGTAAGCCCTTATGGAGGCAATTCTAAGAAAGAAAGTGGTTCCGTTTTGGGTGGTTTAGGGAATTTATTAGGAGATTAATCAGTGAACTATTATTAATTATCAGTGAAAATCACCAATTAATTATAAGATAGGATTGCGGTGATATTTAGAAAAGTATAAATATATCATGAAAAAAATAAAAACATCTTTAAGCGAGTATTGCAAAAAAACATTGGCTGTTTATTCTTCTCTGTTTACTATTTTCTGTTTACTGATAATTGTTTACTGTTTACTGATTTCTTGTCGCCAGAAAAGTGATAATTCAGACTTTGTTCCTAAACCAAAAGGATATAATCGAATTGATTTGCCCGTGTCTCAATATAGGCAAATGACTGAAAATCATCCATTTAGCTTTCAATATTCAACTCAAGCTGTTTTGAAACCTGACACGGTCCGTTGGGCAGAACCACATTGGATGTATGTGTATTACCCGAAGTTAAACGCAATGATTCAGCTGACTTATAAGCCTTTGAATGGTGACAAAAATAAAATGGCAAAATTAATTGATGACGCTCATAAATTAGTTGCTAAACACGGTCAGAAAGCCTATTCAATTCAAGATTTTGTCTTGAAAATGCCTTCAGGACAAAAGGCGATGCTGATGGAATTGGAGGGTGAAGTGCCAACGTATTTGCAATTTTATACAACAGATTCCACTACACATTATTTGCGAGGAGCATTATATTTCAATACCGCCTTAAAAAGTGATTCACTTGCTCCTGTGATTGATTACTTAAAAAAAGATGTTATAAAATTACTAAATACTTTGGAATGGAAAAAATGAGTTTTAAGGTAAATACATGAAAGTCAGAGGCTTATAACTTCTGACTTTTTTATTTTTTAGTTAAATTCATGATAAAACAGAACTAATGTACTGTTTTTGAAATTATACTTACATACTTCATTTAACACAAATATGAAAAAAATAGGATTATTATTAACATTTTTTGTTCTTCAAGGACAACTATTAAAAGCACAAACCATTCGTTATCGTGCTTCAATAAACATAGAATCTGGCGTTTTACCTTTTGGTTTAGAACTTCAGAAAAAGACTGACAATACTTATCAGGCTTATATTTTGAATGGTTCAGAAAAATTTCAGACTGATGATGCTTCCATTTCAAATGATTCTTTAAGAATTCCAATATCCCTTTTTGATGCAGAGATAATTGCCAAAATGACTGATAAAGGTTTAACGGGAGTTTTCCTAAAAAATAAAGGCAGAAAGTCATTTATCCAAGTACCTTTCAGGGCTTCTTTGGGTTATAATTATCGTTTTGTTCCTACTCAAAAAATAGCCAATAAAAATGATTTGCAAGGCAAATGGGCAACAAATTTTATAAATACTACTACTCAAAAGAAAAGTTTTTTAGTGGGTATTTTTGAACAGAAAGGGAACGTTGTAACGGGAACGTTTTTGACAACAACGGGCGATTACCGTTATATGGATGGAAATCGTGTAGGTGATAGTTTATTCCTTTCTACCTTCGACGGCTCGCATACTTTTTTAATGAAAGCTAAAATTCAAGGCAATAAAATGACTGGAAAATTTAGTGATTCTGTACTTGGATTCAAGAATATTGAAGCCACAAAAGACGACAAAGCAGCGTTGCCAGATGTGAAGAAAATTACGTATTTGAAAGAGGGTTATGACAAATTAAATTTCACTTTTCCGAATGAAAAAGGTGAGAAAATTTCCTTATCGGATGATGATTTTAAAGGTAAAGTTACGGTCATACAGATATTGGGATCGTGGTGTCCTAATTGCATGGATGAGAGTAGGTACTTAGGTCCATTTTATAGAAAAAATAAAGATAAAGGCTTGTCAATCATAGGTTTAGCATACGAGAAAAACTTGGACTCAGAATTTTTTAAGACTAAGATGGCTTTAATTCGTAAGCGTTTTGGCATTGATTATCCATTATTGCAAGCGGGTTTAAATAATTCAGAAAGTGCCACAGAAAGTTTGCCGATGTTAAATAAAGTCATTGGATTTCCTACAACTTTAATTATTGATAAAAAAGGCAAAATTCGTGAAACTCATACAGGTTTTTCTGGTCCTGGAACAGGAAAATATTATACAGAATGGGTGGCTGATTTTGAGCGATTAATTGATAAACTTTTAGCAGAATAGTTGTTAATATGAATTGTTGAAATACCACTTTTAAAACAAAATTATGACAAAAGATCAAAAAATTATATTGTATTTATTGGCTTGTGTGCAGTTTACTAACATCATGGATTTTATGATTATGATGCCGATGGGACCTATTTTGATGAAAGCATTTAATATAACTGCAAGAGAATATAGTTTTTTAGTGTCTGCGTATTCAATCAGTGCTGGTGTTTGTGGATTTATTGCTGCTTTTTTCGTTGATAAATTTGACCGTAAAAATGTTCTTACCATTGCTTACATAGGTTTTTTGATGGGTACTTTTGCCTGTGCCATCGCTCCCACCTACTCAATGTTGATGCTTGCACGTATAGTGGCAGGCGTGTTTGGTGGTGTTTTGGGTTCGCAGGTGGTTGCCATTGTGGGTGATACGGTGAAATACGAGCATCGTGCGGAAGGCTTATCAATCATTATGGCAGCGTTTTCTACGGCTTCAGTTTTGGGTGTTCCGTTGGGGATGTATTTGGCTTCAACTATCAGTTGGCATATTCCATTTATGTTTGTTGTTGGAGTTGGATTCGTTAATTTATTGCTGATTTACAGATACTTACCAAATTTAAGAAGTCATATTTACGTATCTGAAACTAAGCCAAGTCCCTTTGCAGTTTTAACAAATATTGGCAAAGATTCTAATCAATTAAGAGCATTGGCTTTGTCGGTAATTGTGATATTTGGGCATTTTTGTACGATTCCATCTTTAAGTCCATACTTGACTTTAAATGTTGGTATGTCGGTGGATAATATTTCATTAATTTATTTAGTAGGTGGTGCAATCACCATTTTTAGTGCCAGAATTGTGGGAAGAATTGCCGATCAAAAAGGTAAATATCTTATTTTTGCAACTTGCGGAACCCTGTTTTTGATACCCGTTTTTCTCATGACTCATCTTCAACAAGGAGCAAGTTTAACGGTTATTTTATTGATTACTTCCATGTTTTTTCTTTTTGCGAATGGACGTACCATCACGATGCAAGCGATTGTTTCGGGCGTGGTGAATAATGAGCAGCGAGGAGGATTTACCAGCATTAATTCTTCGATGATACAATTAGGGTCGGGAGCGGCATCTTTTGTAGGAGGATTAATCGTTGAAAAAGCATCTGATGGCACTTTGTTGCATTATAATTGGGTTGGTTATATGTCTATTTCATTCATGATTCTTGGAATTATTCTTGGAAAATACGTTAAACCAGTCGAAAACTGAAAAAGAATAAAGTCGATATTTGTGGGTTTTTCTTCGCTTAGAAAATAAATAATTTTAATACCTTTCAATTTTATTTATGTTCTTTCGTAATCACTAATTTTACCGTTTAATAAAAAGATTATTAACAATTCATAGAAAATTTATATATTTATTTAATTATTTATGAATTTTGTTACTCAAATATTCACGCCCCTTTTATTTATCCGCCAATTAAGTAAATGAAATATTTGATTTCTATTAGCTGTTTAAAATTATTAATTAAATCATTATTACTTTACTACCATGAAAAAATCCCTTACTTTAACTGTGGCGGCAGTTTTATGTTCTTTAATTCAGAACTTTTCAGTTGCTCAAACAATCAAAATCCGCCCAAATAAAGAAATTTCGTTGCAAGTTTCTATCAATACCGACAATAAGGCATTAATAAAATGGGTTAGTCAAACTGACCATCAAGCAACTCGATTTATTGTTCAGAGAAGTAGAGATAATGAAACTTTTTTTGATATTAGAGAAATAGAAGTAAAAAATGAAGCCGTTGAGTCGGGACAGCAATTACAATTTGCTTTTACAGATTCTAAATTTCTGAGAGCCACGGAATATTACCGAATTATGGAATATGAAATTGATGGACAATCCCATACTTATGCTTCAATAGCGTTGAAACCAAGTAGTCCAGTTTCAATCGTGAGAAATGGAGAAATGAGTTTAGTGAGGGTTATGGTTGAAGATAGTAAAAATTTAACCGCTTTGGTTAGCACAGAAACGGGCTTAGGAATTCCTTGTGAATTTGAAATTTCGGATACAAATGATGTAATTTTGAAACCAGCGTATTCATTAAATGGGGGAAATTATTTAGTGAAACTTCGTTCTTCCACTGGTGAAAAACAATTTAAGTTTACCGTTAAAAGTGATGATGTATTATAGGTAAGAAGTCGTTAAGTTTTAAGTCTATAAGTACACTGTTTAATAAGTTTTCTGGCGAACTTGCCGAAAGTAGAAATAACTTTCGGGAAGTGAAGTAGGCGTTTCGCACTTCTCGAAAGTTCCTTCTACTTTCGAGGTACTGTGTTAAAA
>JANXML010000183.1 GCA_025354645.1 Arcicella sp.
CACCTACCCAATGTCATAATGCTGGGCGTGTTGAAAAATTAAGATGGTATCCTTATAAAAAAATAAGGTTTTCAAATGTGGTGAAAAAACAACCTGAAAAGGCTTAATGGGGGCTGTCAAGCTATTTTAGTAGCATACGTTTTTTAATGATGAAAATTATAGATAAAAGTTGAAAATAAAATATACTAATAAGAGGTGTGTATTTATCAAAAGATAATAATTTACAATCAATATCATAGAAAGTCATATACAATTTTATTCCAATCCGAAAATTATATAAAATAAATAACTCAAAATATAACTGCTTGAATACAAGGTTATTAGTATCTTTGCGTTTTGATAATTAAAAATGAAATCACGTTTTACTCGCATATTTTGTTTGCTTATGGCAATGCAGGTACTTTTTATGAGTACAGGCTTCTCCATGATTGAACATTATTGTAAGCTAAAAGGGAAACAAACTTTCATTTTTACAAAACCTCCTAAGTGTTGCGTTAATAAAATAAAACACAAAAAGGAATACAGTAATTCTGTTTTGAAGAGAAAAAAATGTTGTGATGAGCAAACGACTTTCTTCAAAATAAACCCCAATGCTTCACAAGGAAATGATTTAGCACAAGAATTTCAAACTCATAATTGGATTGCCATTACCCCAAAGGTATTGTTTTTCTCTGCGTGGGTGTCCAAAGTTGTTTCTTTCCAAGTTCCTCATTTTCACAGTCCAGCACCCCCACTTTCTGGGCGTAACCTTCTCGTATTTATCCAATCGTTTTTGATTTGATACAGTTTAGCAAAATTGTATTTGTCGCTATGTATTTGCATAAGGACTATACAATTTTATCCTAAGCTGTATTTTTTATGTCTTTATTTATCGGAATGCCTGTTTTTGTGGGTAAATGCGTTTTTGATTTAAACGTATGGCATTCCATAATCAAATATATTTTACAGAAATAGCCATGATTTTATATATAAAAAATATGGTTTGCGACCGATGTAAAATGGTGGTTGCCGACCTCTTTAAACAAATCAATATTTCACCCATCAGAGTGGATTTGACTGAAATCGAAATTTTAGAAGAACTCACCGAAGAACAAGAAAGTACGCTTCGGAGTAGTTTAGAGAGAGTCGGATTTGGACTATTGGATGATAAACGTAGGCAAATCATTGAGAAAATCAAAACTACCATTATCGAATTAGTTCAGGAACAACCTGATGTTTTGCGGAGAATCAATCCATCTCTGTACATAGCTGAAAAAGTTGGGCGAGAATATAAATACCTCACTACCTTATTTTCAGAAGTAGAAGGCAATACAATTGAACATTATTTGATTCACCAAAAAATCAAGAAAGTGAAGGATCTACTGATTTATGATGAACATTCTTTGAGTCAAATAGCGGATGCTTTGCAGTATAAAAGTGTACAACATCTTTCGATGCAATTCAAAAAAATGACGGGCTTAACGCCAAGTCAATTTAAAGAATCAAAAAAGAGAGAACAAAATATCTAAAAATCAAATTATGAGATACTTAACCCTATTTATTTTTTTAAATAGCCTTACCGTTTTTGCCCAAAAATCATTAACGGAGCAAGAAGCTATTGAAGCCGCCCTTAAAAATAGTGCTGCCCTGAGAGCTTCTGGTTTGGTGATTCGTCAGAATAACGAACTGTTGAAAAGTGCGAAAAATATCAAAAATCCTGATGTTATTATGGAAAGCCCTACTGGACTATTTTATACAATTGGCGTAACCCAAACGATGGATTATCCTACCGTTTATAAAAAGCAAAGTCTTTTACAAAAACAACAAATTATCTTATCAGAAAAGGAAAGAGGCGTTACTGAAAATGACATAAAATTTAGGGTGAAAAGTCAGTATTTGATTTTACAATACAGTGAATCTCTGGTAAAATTATTCGGAGTTGAAGATAGTTTGTACGCCCAAATTTCGCAGAGTTCATCCCGTCAATTTGAGGCAGGACAAATTGATTATTTAGCAAAAACCTTTGCAGAAAGCCAGTTTGGGGAAGTTCGTAATAAATTGAATCAGTCACAGGCGGACAACCAGACCAATATTAGACAGTTACAACAATTGATGGGAATTACGGAGAATATCACCACAACCATGCTTCAAAAAGAGGCAACCATCTCCTCTGTAAATTTAGAGGATTATGATTTGGCAGAAAATCCGATCATTAGTGTCTTTAAACAATCCGAAATTATCAATCAAAACTTGATTGAATTAGAAAAAGCTAAGGCATTACCAGGTCTAATAGTTGGTTATTTTAATCAAGGTTTGAGAGATACTCCCGCCTATTTAAGATTTAGAATTGGGTTGAGTGTTCCGCTTTGGCAAGGGCAATATAAAAGTCGTATCAAGGCAGCCCGAACGGGTTTTGAAATTGCCCAAGAACGCACCAATGCCCAAAAACAAGCCATTTCCGTTGATTTACGACAAGCCTTGGGCGATAATCAAAAATACCGTCAAGCCCTCGTTTATTACGAAACACAGGGACTGAAACAATCCGAAGAGATTATTTCAACTGCTACCAGACTTTTTAAGGCAGGGCAAAATGATTATGTGAGTTTTTTGAGAACGCTCAACGATGCTTATACGATAAGACAGCGATACATTGAAGCCCTACGCAACTATAACCAAACGCAGTTAAACATTAATTATTTATTAGGAAACCAATGAAAAAGGCAATTCTAACATCCCTATTTTTCTTCTTTTTGGTAGTAGAAAACTATCAAATAGTGAAGGCACACGGAGGCGAAGACCACGGAGCAGCAAAAGCTCCATCGGGTGCAGTAAAGACCTATTTTTCGAGCCAAGCGGTTTCTGAAAAATACGAAATGATTCTGAAATTTGAACCTTTGGAAGCGGGTGAAATGGGTAAATTACGCTTATACATCAACGATTTTACCACGAATCGTCCGATTGAAAAGGCAACCTTAAAAATTTCAAGTCCCGAAGATGCCAACATCAAATTTGACATAATTCCTAACGAAAAAGGTGTTTACGAGATTTCGGGCGTGTTTCCTGCCAAAAAGAAATATTCCTTAACAGTCAGTATTGATGCTGAATCAGGGGCAGATTTGTTTTCTCTGCAAAATATTGAAATCGGGAAAGAATTACCGCAAGCAAGTGCTGAAACAGAAGGTGTTTCAACGGCACATTGGTACGAAAAACCGTATTTTTTAGTCGGTGCGGGGCTAATTATCGGAATGTTATTGATGTTTTTATTAAGTAAAATCAGGAATAAAAAAGCCGTGATTGCTTCCATTATTATTATTTGTTTATTACCAACTGCCCATTGGCAAACCGTACTTGCTCACGGAGATGAAGGGGCAGGGAATAGCACGGCAGGAGTATTATCAAACGCTTTTGAAGTACCCAAAGAAACCCAATTCTTATTTGAAGTATTTACGCAACGCATTGGAAATGGGGAATTTACCGAGAGCCAAAAACTCTTTGGTACGGTGATGCCTTCTCAAAATGGACAAGCCTTAGTACAAACACCCCAAACGGGTAAAATTGTGAGTCTTAATGCAAGAGTGGGACAACGAGTGAGCAAAGGGCAAACTTTGGCGGTAGTGGAACAAAACATTGATGCTTCCACCCAAGTGAGTTTTCAAGCGGAACGCAATAGTTTGGAAGCGGAACTGCAAGCCGCCAAAAGGGAATATGATCGACTTAAAGGAATCGAAGACATTGCCGCTAAAAGGGATGTTTCCGAAGCCGAAGCCCGTTACCAAAAAGCCCAACAAAATTTAAAGGTTTTTAAAAGTGTTGGTTCAGACGGCAATGGAAGTTCCAAACGAATTGCTTTGAAATCACCCATCAGTGGCACAATTGGCAATTTTACCTTCTCCTTGGGTTCAACAGTCAATAGTGGTGAAACTATTTTTACGGTTATTAATCTATCAAAAGTTTACATCGAAGTTCAAGTTTATGATAAGGATGTAACCTTAGTGAACGGAGCTAAGAAATTTACGGCAGAGTGCAGTAATGATTCTCACAAAACGGCTCAACTCAGATTAATTGCCCCCGCCTTAACAGTAAATCCAACCAATCAATCACAACGAGTTTTGTTTGAGTTAGATAACCCGACGGGCGATTTCAAGATTGGCGAGTTTGTCAATATCCGAGTTTTTGCGGGGCAACCCGTCCGAGGAATCACCGTTCCGAGTTCAGCCATTAGTGAAATTAATGGTAAATCCGTGGTGTTTTTGAAAGATTCGCCCGAGGGTTTTAGTGTAGCTTACATTTCGACGGGCAATGATAATGGAGAATATACCATTATCAAAAAAGGCATTGAGGAAGGCGAAAGAGTGGTAGTGAATGGTACTTACCAATTGAAAATGATTTATCAAAATCAGTAATAATTTACATTTTAAACAAACCAAATAATGAGAACAATCAAATTTTTAGCTACCTTATTTTTGATGGTAGTAGTATCGACAAGTGTTTCTTTCGGACAAAAAGCGAAAGGAAAAGCAAAAGCCAAGAAAGAAGTAGCATCAGCAGTTTATGCTTGTTCCATGCACCCCAATATGACGGGTAAGAAAGGCGATAAATGCCCAACCTGTGGTATGGCATTGGTTGAGAAGAAAGCCGAAGCCAAAAAAGAAGTAGCCGCAGCCACCTACATTTGCCCCATGAAGTGCGAAGGTTCCGCCAGCGACAAGCCAGGCGATTGCCCTAAATGCGGAATGAAATTAGTGGCAGTAACTGAAAAAAAAGAAGGGCATAATCACAAGTAAAAATTTATAAATTAAAAAACAAAATATCATGAAAAAAGGAGTAAAATTTTTAAGTTTCGCATCGCTAATGATTAGCACCAGTTTATTTTTAGGCTCATGTGGAAATGCCACAAAATCAGAAGGTTCAAAAGACTCTACGATGGCAAACATGGAAGGAATGGGAAAAACCGATGAACACAGTGGCGAACATACGTATGCTTGTCCAATGCACCCCGAAGTTACGGGCAAAGAGGGCGATAAATGTCCCAAGTGCGGAATGAAATTAGAGCATAACGATAATGCAGGGAAAGGAAATGGCAATACCTATAAAATGGAATTCAAGGCAAATCCTGCCACAATAGAAGCGGGAAAAGCTGCCATGTTATCTTTTACGCCCAAAATTGTAGGAAAAGAAACCGAAGCAGTGCCGTTGGATGTACACCACGAGAAGAAATTACACCTGATTGTGGTGTCAAAAGACCTTTCCTATTTTACCCATATCCACCCAGAATACAACGCATCAGGAAGTTATGATATTTCGGTTTTAGCGAAGGGAAAAGCCTACTCAAATGGGGCGGAACACAACGAAACGGTTTTTGAGAAAGGTGGAGATTATATGCTTTTTGCGGATTATTTCCCATCGGGCAGTAATAATCAATTGGAGAAAATCAACTTAAATGTTGCGGGTAATGCCTATACGCCAGTCGTATATTCAGCTCCAAGATTAATTTCAACGGTGGACGGTTACACGCTTATGCTGATGCCCGAAGGTGGTAAACTCGAAGTGGGAAAATTGGCTCACATCGAAGGGGTTTTAACCCAAAATGGCAAAGCGGTTGATGCCAGTTCACTTGAAAACTATTTAGGAGCAAAAGCTCACATGGTGGTTATTGGCGTGGAAGAAAAGCAATATCTACACGTTCACCCCGAAGTTGTAAATGGCAAATTTGACCTACACACCACGTTTGAAAAAGTGGGGGTTTATCGTGGTTGGGTACAGTTTCAATCTAACGATAAAGTCCACACGGCAGATTTTGTAATTGTGGTAAAGTAAAGTTTTGCCTAAAAACGAAAGTGAAATTTTTAATAAATACCGATTAAAATGCTTAACAAACTCATTCAATTTTCACTCCATAACCGCCTATTTGTAGTGGCTTTCGCTGCCCTGATAATGGTTTATGGAGTTGTTACGATTATCAATTTGCCTGTCGATGTATTGCCTGACTTAAATCGTCCGAGGGTAACGATCTTCTTGGAATCCAACGGATTAGCCCCCGAAGAGATTGAAACCCAAGTGATTTTACCCGTTGAAACTTCACTGAATGGAGCTCCAGGGGTTGAAGTAGTACGGAGTAGTGCGGCAATTGGAATCGGAATGGTGTTTGTGGAATTTGATTGGAAAACGGATGTGTATCGGGCAAGGCAGTTGGTGGCTGAAAAATTACAGACCGTCCAACTGCCCAACGGTATTACGCCTGTGATGGGTCCGATAAGTTCAGTAATGGGACAAATTATGTTGATTGGTGTCAGTAGCGATACCACCAGTCCAGCCGATTTACGAACCCTTGCCGATTTTACGATTCGCCGAAGGTTAATGAGTATCAAAGGTGTGTCGCAAGTAATTCCCATCGGAGGGGAACGCAAACAATACCAAGTTTTGGTTTCGAGTGATAAATTAAGGCAATTTAACCTTTCAATTGACGATATTGATAACGCTCTTCAATTAACTAATCAAAATACAACGGGTAATTTTTTCAACCGTTATGGTTCGGAGGTACTTATCCGAAATGTAGGCAGAGCCAACACCTTACAGGATTTAGCCCAAACCGTAGTGGGGAATAAAGACGGTTTACCCGTGATACTTTCGCAGGTGGCAGACGTAAAATTTGGCTCGGCACTCAAACGAGGTGATGCCAGTATTAATGCCAAACCCGCCGTAATTTTAACCGTTGAAAAACAACCAGGAGCCAACACCGTTCAGCTAACGGATGAAGTTGAAAAAGCCCTTTTGGAATTACAAACCACCTTACCCAAAGACGTAAAACTAAATCCAAGAATTTTTCAGCAAAAAAACTTTATTGTCAATTCCCTTAAAAACGTAGAAGAAGCCCTCAGAGACGGGTTTATTCTGGTGGTTATTATCCTCTTTTTGTTTTTACTCAATTTCCGCACCACCATTATTACCCTCACCGCCATTCCATTATCATTAGTCATTTCGGCAATTATTTTCAAGGCTTTTGATATTTCCATTAATACTTTGACCCTTGGCGGTTTGGCGATTGCCATTGGCGAATTGGTGGATGATGCCATCGTGGACGTGGAAAATGTATTCAGAAGATTGAAAGAAAATAGTCTTTCCTCAACAACACAACCCATTTTTCAAGTCATTTACCATGCCAGTTCTGAAGTCAGAAACTCCATTGTATATGCCACTATTATTGTGGTATTGGTATTTTTACCTTTGTTTTATATGCAAGGAATTGAGGGCAAAATCTTCGCTCCTTTGGGCATTGCCTACATTACGTCCATTACTGCATCATTGGTGGTTTCGTTGACGCTTACTCCCGCTTTGTGTAGTTATTTATTGAATAATATTAAAACCCACGAAGAAAAAGACAGCGTTTTGGTTCGTTTTCTAAAACGTCAAGATACTAAAATCCTGCATTGGGGTCTGGAAAGACCTAAATTTATCCTTGGAATTGCCGTTGTGTTGATTGTGGCAGCCGCTGGCATTGTTCCCTTTTTCGGAACGGAATTTCTGCCACCTTTCAATGAAGGTTCGTTTACGATAAACTTTTCAACCCCTGCGGGAACATCCTTGGAAGAAAGTAATCGGATTGGAACAATGGGCGAGAAATTAATGCTCAGAGTTCCAGAAGTCGAATACGTGAGCCGTAGAACAGGACGGGCAGAATTGGATGAACACGTTGAACCAGTCAGTAATTCCGAAATTGAAGTAGAATTAAAGCCTAATAATAAACGAACCAGAGACGAAATTTTGGCGGATATTAGAAAACAATTGACCATTTTAAAAGGAGTATCAGTAAACGTGGGACAACCCATTTCCCACCGACTCGACCATCTACTTTCGGGGGTTCGGTCGCAAGTTGCCATCAAACTTTTTGGACCAGATTTGAATGATTTACGCTTGAATGCAGTGAAAATCAAACAAGTAGTTAGTAGCGTTCAAGGGGCAGTTGATGTGCAAATTGAGAAACAAGTGCTTGTTCCTCAGTTACTTATTAAAGTAAACCGAGAGGCTTTACAACGCTATGGTATTCAAGCGGGTAAGGTTTCGGAAATCTTAGCAACCTTTTATAATGGTAAAGTAGAAGGGCAAATTTTAGATGGACAAAAAACCTTTGATATTTTATTGAGAACCACCGATGAAGAACGAAGTAATATTGACAAAATCAGAAATACCCAAGTCAGTACAGCTAACGGCAATACAATTCCGCTTTATCAAATTGCCAGCATAGAATCTACGAATACCATCAATTCCATTTATCATGAAAATACCCAACGTAGAATTGTCATTTCGTGCAATGTTCAGGGACGAGATTTGGGAAGTACGGTCAAGGAAATTCAAGAAAAAATTGGCAAAGAAGTAAAATTGCCATCGGGATTTTATGTGCAGTACGGAGGGCAATTTGAGAGCCAACAAGAAGCCTCAAAACTCATTGGTTTGCTGAGTATTTTTGCTTTGGCGGGTATCTTTTTGGTACTTTACAGCCATTTCAAATCTTCACGAATAGTTTTGCAAATTATGCTGAATGTGCCTTTAGCGTTGATTGGTAGCGTTATTACGGTACTTTTAACGGGCGGTACGTTTTCTATTGCCACTTTGGTAGGATTTATTACGCTCACGGGAATTGCCTCCCGAAATGGAATTATGATGATTTCGCATTATATCCATTTGATTGAACAAGAAGGCGAAATATTTTCGGCTCATATGATAATTAGAGGTTCCTTAGAAAGGCTCGTTCCCGTTTTAATGACCGCTTTGGTGGCAGCTTTGGCGTTAATTCCGCTAACCTTAGACGCTCAGGCATCGGGGAAAGAAATATTATACCCCGTGGCAACCGTTATTTTGGGAGGCTTAATTTCCAGTACGCTGTTAGATATGATTGTTACGCCCGTTGTATTCTATCAATTTGGCGAAAAGGCGTTAGAAACATACTTTAAGAATAAAAAACAACAAGAATTCTAACCACAAAATGAAGTATGAAAAAAGTAGAATTTCACCGTAAAATTAGAAAAACTCATCGTTGGTTGGGGCTAATTTTAGGAATCCAATTTTTGTTTTGGACGATTGGCGGCTTGTATTTCAGTTGGTCAAATATGGATGAAGTTCACGGGGATCATCAAAAAACTCATATTCATCCACTTTCTGCTGATATGCAATTGGTTAATCCACAGGAAGTTATCCAAAAAATCAAGCAAAAAGATAGTATTTCTTTTGTGTATGACATCCATTTGATTCAGATTCTGGATAAACCTGTCTATCAAATAATTTATTCAAAAGGGCATGAGAGTAGCAAAAAAATACAGTTGGCGGATGCAAAAACGGGAGAATTACGCACCGCTCTATCTGAAAAAGAAGCGGTTGAAATCGCCAAAAAAGCCTTTTCGGACAATGCCCAAGTAAAACAAATTGAATATTTAACCACCACCAACGGACACCACGAATACCGTGAACAACCTTTGCCAGCCTTTGCCGTAACGTTTGAACACCCTTCAAACACAACGGTTTACATAAGTTCGGATTTGGGTACTGTTCAGAAATTTAGAAATAACAAATGGCGAATTTTTGATTTCTTGTGGATGATGCACACGATGGATTACCAAACTCGTGATAATCTTTCTAATTGGTTATTGAGGGCTTTTTCAATTTTTGGCTTATTTACCATTTTATCGGGCTTTATTTTATTTTTTGTCAGTCGTAAAAAATCAACCAAATAAATTATTAAAATCATGAAAAAATCAATCATATTAAATCTCCTGTTGGCACTTTCTTCTGGTATTTTTGCCCAACACGAAAACCATCAACCCAAAGTCGATACCAGTAAAACCGCCATCAAACCAAAAAGCCCAAAAATGGCGACAATGGCAATGATAGGCACAAATCACGTACATATTGATTACGGTTCGCCAAGTGTGAGAGGGCGTAATATTTGGAATGGCTTGGTTGCCTACAATCAAGTGTGGTCATCGGGAGCTCACAAAGCCACTTGGATAGATTTTAGTCAAGATGTAATAGTTGAAGGCAAAGTTATTCCGAAAGGAAAATACGGCTTTTTCACCATTCCAGACAAAGAAATATGGACATTGATTTTGAGTAAAATGTGGGATATGCACTTAGCCGATGATTATAAAGAAGAAAACGACATCATCAGAATCAAGGTAAAACCCTTCAAAAGCGATAAATTAATTGAAGCCTTGACGTATGAAGTATTACCGACCAATCCCAACGAAGGCAAAATAAAACTGAGTTGGGAGTATTTGAGTGTGGAGCTTCCGTTTAAGAATAATTAGCGAAAACCTGACAATTATATAACATTTAATATGAATTGTATAACAAATAAAGTGTTGATTTTGAGAACTTTACATTAAAGTTAAAATTTAAGAACGACTGATTTAATGGTATTCGTGCCAAACAATTATGTCATTCTTTTGTAAAATAATCAAAAAATGACACATACGTATAATGTAAATGGAATGTCTTGTAATGGGTGTCGTTCAACCGTTGAAAAAACGCTCAATCAAATAGAAGGATTATCGGCTGAAGTAACGCTGAATCCACCAGTGGCAACCATTACCATGCAACATCATATTGCTACTGAAAAGCTGCAAACAGAACTTTCTAAGGCAGGAAACTATGCTATTGAAGATAGTGACAATTCAGAAATGAATCATCATCACGAGATGAAAGAGGCTGAAAGTGCAAATATATCAGCAAATAGCACGGGTAAATTCTATTGTCCGATGCGCTGCGAAGGGGAAAAAATGTATGATAAAGCGGGCGATTGTCCCGTTTGCGGAATGCACTTAGTTCAAGAGCAAACTGTTGCCCCAAAGGCTCCATATACTTGCCCGATGCACCCCGAAATCATTAGAGATGCCCCAGGGTCTTGTCCGATTTGTGGGATGAATTTAGTCCTGACAATACCGACCGTTAGCGAAGAGGGCAAAGTCTATGACGATTTGTGGAAGAAAATGAAAATCGCCATTCTTTTCACGGTTCCCGTTTTTTTGATTGCGATGATTTCCATGATTACCAACAGTCCATTAATGCAAATGATGGATATGCAAAAATGGAATTATGTTCAATTTATTTTAACGTTGCCCGTAGTTTTTTACGCTTGTTGGATGTTTTTTGTTCGAGCTTGGAAGTCAATTATCACCTGGAATCTCAATATGTTTACGCTCGTAGGAATTGGAACGGGCGTAGCATTTTTGTTCAGCATTGTCGGAATGTTATTCCCAGATTTATTTCCCAGCGAGTTCAAAAGCATGGATGGAACGGTTTCACTATACTTTGAAGCTACTGCCGTTATTTTGACCTTAGTTTTATTAGGGCAATTATTAGAAGCAAAAGCCCACAGTCAAACCAGTGGAGCAATCAGAGAATTACTGAAATTAGCCCCCACCGAAGCCACATTAGTAAAGGACGGAAACGATAGCATTATTTCCATCCACGACATTAAAAAAGGGGATTTATTACGAGTAAAACCAGGCGATAAAATCCCCGTGGATGGTAAAATTTCTGAGGGTGAAAGTACAATTGATGAATCCATGATTACGGGAGAACCCATTCCAGTAGATAAAATATTGGGTGATTCCGTCAGTTCAGGAACGATAAATGGGAATAAATCTTTTGTAATGATAGCTGAGAAAGTAGGAGCAGAAACCTTACTTTCTCAAATTGTGCAGATGGTTAATAATGCCAGTCGTTCCAAAGCCCCCATCCAAAAATTAGCGGATAATATTGCTAAATATTTTGTTCCAATTGTATTAATTATTTCAATCATAACCTTTTTAGCTTGGGCAAAATTTGGGCCAGAACCCGCCTTAGTTTACGGTTTTATTAATGCCATTGCGGTCTTAATAATTGCTTGTCCGTGTGCCTTGGGTTTGGCAACGCCGATGTCCGTCATGGTGGGCGTTGGCAAAGGTGCAACATCGGGCGTTTTGATAAAAAATGCGGAAGCCTTAGAAAATTTGAACAAAATAAATGTCTTAATTACGGACAAAACAGGCACTATTACCGAAGGAAAACCCACCGTAGAAAAAGTATATTCAAGTGAAAATGATGAGATAAAAATCTTACAAAATATTGCTTCTCTGAATCAGTATAGTGAACACCCTTTAGCCGAAGCGGTAGTAAAATATGCCAAAACCAAAAATATATCTCTAATAGAAGTCAAAGATTTTGAGGCTGTTTCGGGTAAAGGCGTTATCGGAGCGGTGAACAACAATAGAATAGCCTTGGGTAATAAAAAGCTCATGGAGCAAGTAGAAGCAATTATTCCAAGTGAAATAGAACAAAAAATTATTGCCGAGCAGAAATTAGGGAAAACAGTATCTTATATTTCCATTGGTGGCAATGCGGTAGGTTTCGTCTCAATTTCTGATGCCATCAAAGCAACCAGTAAAGATGCGATTCAGGAATTAATGCAACATGGCGTTGAAGTGATTATGCTGACGGGAGACAATGAAAATACGGCAAAAGCGGTGGCAGATGAATTACATTTGAGTTCCTACAAAGCGGGTTGTTTGCCAGCGGATAAATTGAAAGAAATTAAACGATTGCAAGCCGAGGGAAAGATAGTGGCAATGGCGGGCGACGGCATAAATGATGCTCCCGCTTTGGCACAAGCCGACATTGGAATTGCGATGGGAACGGGTACGGATGTGGCAATTGAAAGTGCAAAAATAACGTTGGTAAAAGGGGATTTACAAGGCATCGTAAAAGCCAAAAATTTGAGCCATGCCGTAATGAGGAATATCAAGCAAAATCTATTTTTTGCTTTTGTTTACAACGCATTGGGCGTTCCAATTGCCGCAGGAGTTTTATATCCATTCTTTGGCATTTTGCTTTCCCCAATGATTGCCGCCTTAGCCATGAGTTTTAGTTCAGTATCGGTAATTTTAAATGCTTTGAGATTAAAAAGTTTGAAAATTTAGGAATGTAATTTAACCAAACGTGGCGACGTATCGCAAAAAAATATGAAAAAATTAATCGGAATGTTCGCACTCTTTTTTATTGCCTCATTAAGCGTATTCGCACAAAAATCAATCCCAGTGGTGGATTATAAAGGGCATATTATGAATGGGAAAAACCAAATTGGAAGCATTACCTCAGAAGGAGGTTTTGATCAAGCGGGGAAGTCCATGACAAAAGTAGATGGCAAGGGTAATATCGTTGATTCAAACGGGAAAATAATTGGTGCAGCCCCTAAAAATGGAACATTTGTCTATTATTTTGAGGATAATCAAGAGAAATTTACCATTGGGAAAGCCAATCACACGGGAATGTGTAAGGTGACAAACGCTAAGGGTGAAACAGTGATGCTCTTGCATAATAGCTATAAACAACAAGGGGCTTGTGCGGTTCATTGTCTACACGAAAATCATTGTATGCCGATGGATGGAATGAAAGCGCATAAGCATTGATTTTAAATTTTTTTGATTAGATTTAGCAAAAGTGTTGGTTATTTTCCCAACACTTTTGTTTTTAGTTTAAATTCGCAAGTAATGAAAGCACAAAAACAACATTGGGAAAATGTTTATCAAACCAAAAATTTTGAAAATGTGAGTTGGTTTCAACCCATTCCCGAAATATCTATTCGTTTTTTTGAAGAAATCAATTTATCAAAAAATGCTAAAATTATAGACGTCGGGGCGGGAGAAAGCCATTTTGTGGATTATCTACTTGAAAATGGTTATACCAATTTGACCTTAGTTGATATTTCTGAAAATGCCCTTACAAAAACTCGCAAACGTTTGGGGAAATCAGGAAAAACCATCGAATACATCGTGGCTGATGTTGGTAGCTTTGTGCCAAATCAGCAATATGATTTTTGGCACGATAGAGCTACTTTTCATTTTCTAACTGAACAAAATCAAATTGAACATTATACTCAGAATTTACAAAATTTCTTACGCCCAAACGGGTATTTTTTGATTGGAACTTTTACCGAAGATGGACCAACAAAGTGTAGCGGACTTGATGTAAAACAATATTCAGAAACTACCCTGAGTGAACTTTTAAGTAGATTTTTGCATAAAATTAAATGCCTAAATTTTGAGCATCTTACTCCTTTTGACACCGTACAAAAATTTATTTTTTGTCATTTTCAATTGAGAGAATTGAATTTCTAAATAAAGCAACAACCTAAGCTAAAATCATTACCAATGACCACCGATTTAAACCACATCATTACCCAATACAAAACCGATAGCCAAAGTGTTTTCAATACTTGGTTTATTGATAACGACCAACGCCTAAAAGCTTTTCGGACCATCCGCAGAGGGGTCTTGCAGGTGGTAGAAGACATAAAAAACAAAACTTTTCCGAATGACTTTAAGGACAGTTCTTTGGAGTTTGTATTGAGTTGTATTGCCGAACAAAAACAAATATTTGTTGGAATTTCGCATCCTTTTTATTGGAAACCAAAATTGCGAATCCCCGATATTTACGAGCATCAAGAGAATAAAAGGGCTTTTGGACAGTTCTTGGAAAACTGTATTAATGCTAAATCGGAAGAACAAATCATTAAAGAAATTGTTCGTTTAGATGCCTTGAAAATAAAGGGTTTAGGTCCAGCCGTTGGAAGTATTTTGTATTTTCTGCATCCCACTTTATTCCCTCCCTTCAATACCGCCATCGTGAATGGTTTTAATGCTTTATTCAACGATAAAAAGAAGTTGGGGTCATGGTCTGAATACCTGAAAATCAGAGAGGTATTATTGGAAACTAACATCAAATATAAAGCTCACCTTTCCAATGACTTGGGAGCGATTGCAGGACTTTGTTTTGAGATTGGAACGCAAAAAATGCTCATTGGCAACGATGAATATTTGAGTGAAGAAGAAAGGAATAAATTAGAGAGAAGTATTGAAAAACGTCAAAGGGAAATTCAAGAGGAAAAGCAAGAAGATAATCAACATTCTGAAATGCAATTTCACCTCTTGAAAATTGGGCAAAGTTTGGGATATGATGCTTTTGTGGCATCCAATGACCGTTCAAGGTCTTATGATGGAAAAAGTTTTTCGTTTATGAGTCCTGATAAATTTCCGTCCATTAATGGCGATAAAGAAACTGCCAATACCATCAAATTGATTGATGTTTTGTGGTTCGAGAAAGGAACAAATAACGTGATTTGTGCTTTTGAAGTAGAGAAAAGTACCAGTATTTATTCGGGTATTTTACGATTAACTGACCTGTCTTATTCTATTGCAGACAGAGATAAAATTTTCTATTTAGTTGTACCTAATAGCCGAGAAAAAGATGTGATTTCACAACTTTCACGTCCTGCTATTAAACAAATTAAAACGCCCATTAAGTACATTTTATTCTCTGAACTTCGCCAACATTGTGAAGCACTTTGTCGTTTTGGTGAGAATCATCAAATTATGGAAAAAATTGCTAAAAGTGTTTAATGATTGTATGATTTTTAATTAAGAGCTAAATTTTTAAAAACTCTTAATTAAAAATCATACGGTTTTACATCTTCATCTTGCCCATTTTGCCATTCTTACCCATTTTGTGCATTTTACCCATTTTCCCATCCATATCCATCATGTCACCGTTTTTCATGGTCATTGTGGTACCATCCTTTTTTGTACACATTCCATCTGTCATCACTTTTGTACCATCTGCCATCGTCATTTCATTTTCCATGGGCATCTCTTTACCATTCTTCATCATTACCATTTTACCGTCTTTCATCATAATATGGTCTTTTTTCATATCCATCTTATGATCCATTTTCATACCTTTCTTCATGTCCTTGTGTTCCTGCGAAAAGGCAGTTGAACTTAATGCAAGGGCAGTAATTAAAATCAATAATTTTTTCATATTTTTTAAAAGTTTGTGACTTCCATAGTTTGTAAATGGTTGCCTGTTAATATATATTTGTTTTACTATTTTTAGATAATTCGGCAATTATTTACCGTTTTCGGAATCATTAAAATCTAAAAATTCTTTTGGCAAAACGCTCTTTTGGAAAGTTCTGCCAAAAGAAATACTTTTACATTTTGCAAGCCTCAGCACATCTCTTACAGGCTTCCATACAAGCCTTGCAATGATCACCGTGTTTCGCACATTCTGTCATACAAGCCTCACAGCATTTCACGCATAATGCACAAATGTCATTACAGAATTGTGAATCTCTGGCACATAATTTGGCACATAAAGCACAAATATCCGCACAATCACGGCAGGCTTTTAGGCATTCTACCATGCCACCCATGCTAATGCACATGGTAGTACATTTCTCACATTCAACCATGCAGGCTAAACAGGCATCAATACACTCTTTTGAATTTTTCATTGTTAAATTGTTTAATTATTAAACTGATTTACTAATGCAAAGGTCTGCCCATCAAACCAGTATTATGTTACAAAATTCCAGATATGTTTTATATAATTATCTGATTATCAAAATATTAAATATGATTTCAAATCTATTAAATCTGTTCTTTAGAAACTATGATTAAACGCTATGAACTTTATGATAATTGTCATATTTAAGATTTTCAATACTTAAAATCTAACAACCCACCCACCCCCAGCGTTTTTATAACGAGTATCGTAATTAGTAAAAAGAGAAAAACTTTTATTCAGAATATAATCTAAATCCACGTGCAAACGGGTGTAAACATCAATAAGCCATTGCCCTTGCAAACCTAAACCTAATCGTCTGGTTAATCGTTGTTCACCCGATAATTGAAAGCGAACATTTCCCCTTGAATCAAACTTCACTTCTGAATCTATCAAAAATGGAAGTAAATATCTAATCCCAACAACGGGTCTTATAATTTTAGTATCAATATTTGTCCCCAAATCTCCCGAGGGTTTTCTTAGGAAAAGTTCGTTTCCAGCATCAATTCCTCCAAATACTCGAAAATATTTTGTCAAATATCGTTCATAGTCTAAATCAATTTCATAATCTCCTTTCCAGTTGGCATCACCGCCCAGAATAAAGGCATTTCTATTATTTAAGTAATTCAAATTGAGGTAATTGTTGGTAACGCTCAATTCGCCCGTTCCCCAAAAATAGAATACATTATCATCAACCGATTTTGCTAATTATTTGGTCATTGAAGCAATATCTGCATCGGATTTATCGCCCCCATAACTCACAATTCTCGCCATACCCGCTGCCATGTGATAGAGTAAATGACAATGGAAAAACCAGTTTTTTCATCATCCGCCAAAAATTCAATCGTAACGCTTTCCATCGGAGCGACGTTTACGGTGTGTTTTATCGGTGAATATTCTCCCTGATTATTTAGTACCCTAAAAAAATGTCCGTGCAGGTGCTTTGGGTGAAACATCATGGTGGAATTGACCAATTTGAAGCGAACAATTTCGCCTCTTTCAATCATGATGGTTGATTCTCTGGACACGGGTTTTCCGTTAATCTCCCAAATATACCTTCGCATATTGCCTGTAAGCTCGATTTTTACTTCTCTCACTGGGCGGTGTTTGGGGAAAATAATAGCTTCAGTTGATTTTAAGATGTTGTAATCAATACCGTAATATTCTCCTAATTCCATGTTCATACTTTCCATATCGGTATTTTTAGTTTCCATGTCCATATCCCTCATATCTACACCTTTCATGTCGGCACTTTTCTTAGCCACCTTCTTAGTATTTTTCATACCCATGCCTTTCATACTGGTACTTTTCTTACTGGCATTTCCCATATCCATCCCTTTCATATCAGTACTTTTCTTAGCAGTTTTCCCATGTCCATCCCTGTCATATTTTCACTTTTTTTATTGGCATTTTTCATGTCCATCCCTTTCATATCATCACTTCCCATGTTCATGGAACTCATGGCACGAGTCATTTCATATAAATTTGGTTTTGGGATTGCAGGAGCCGCTATTTTCATTCCTTTTCCCAAGAAGTAGGAAGCATAACCCGAACCATCTTGGGCAGTGGCTCTGAATTCATAAGCCATATCATTAGGAATAGTTAGAATGAAATCATAAGTTTCTCCCATGCCCATCAACCGATGATTTACTTTTACGGGTTCAATATCAATACCATCCGCCGATACCATTTCCATGGCTCCACCCGCATAATTAACGTGAAAATAAGAAGAAGAACCTGCATTAATAACCTTTACTCGTACTCTTTCATTAGGTTTTAAATCTTCTAATCTACTGGAAATCAGACCATTAATTAAAAATTTATCATAAACTATATCCGATGAATCCATCGGATTCATTCGGTTGAAGGATTGCTTTAAATACGCTCCCACGGCTTTATTTTTAATAACTCTATCCAAACTTTGCACCGTATTTTACGAACTGAATACCATTCGTTTCTACGTTTCAAGTTTTTTAAAATACTGGCTGGATTTTCATCCGTCCATTCTGATATGAGCAAAACGATGTCTTTATCAACTTTTATGGTTGGTTTTTGCGGTTCAATGGCAATCGAACCATACACCCCTATTTGTTCTTGAAGGTCGTGAGCGTGATACTAATAAGTCCCCGATTGTACGATTGGAAATTGGAACGTATAAGTTTTACCAGCGTTAATTGGGGGCGTAGTCAAGTAGGGAACACCATCTTGACGATTGGGGACTAACAGACCGTGCCAGTGAATGGAAGTCATCATGTTGAGTTGATTATGGACTCTCACGATGGCACTATCACCTTCGGTAAAACGTAGAGTTGGTCCAGGAATTCTGCCGTTGAGGGCTATTGCCATCACTTTTTTCCCAGAATAATTAACCTCTTTTTCAGTAACATATAAGAGTTTGTTTTGGAATCATATTCTGTTGATAATCAGGGAGATAAGTGCTATTTGTGCCATAGTCTCCGATGAAAGTATCGTTTTTTCCACGTCTCGGAATAATCTTCGTCTAAAATTTAACCACCCGAAGGATCTTTCAACCTGCCATCGCCACTTTTGCGGGATAAACCCTTTGGTCGATTCAGGCTTTTGCATTACCTCAACTTTCCATTGATAATTTGTTTCAATGTGTTCTTTGAAGGCTACTTTATAACCTGCATCAGCTGTTATTTTTTTTAATCTCGGAACCTTACCAGACATTGAGTCAATTGCCATAATTCCCGCTTGATTATCTGAAATATTGGCAGCTGTAACTTTTATTGACCAAGGAAGACCAAGGGTATCAACAAGGATTGTTCGTTTTCGTCCATTCACATTTTTACCACCATCAATTCCCGTCTCTTCAAATGTGAATTGTACCTTTTTAATACTCTGACTATCAATGGCTAACAAACTTGGAGTATCATTTCTTCCTTGCCTTTTTCGCTCATTTGAAACAACTGAATCAAGGATATTTTCCCATATTCCTCGTTGTTTAAATTGAGTGAAGTGATAGAAAACAGTCTGCCATGGTGGATATTTACTATCTAAATTTCGCCATTGAGAACCCGTATTATTGATTGAAAAAATTGCATTAACTATCATTCTCAAACTGTGCTTACGCTTTCTTTGGTCGTCAATAATATTATCTATAAATTGCCATTGAGAATCGGTGAATTCAGAAAAACTTGTCTGCATTATCTTTGTTGTTTTGGTCGATAACAAGATAAGCCGATTCTCACTTTTTACCTAATATTTATAATTCCAAAACAATTTCTAAATCGTACTCAACTATTTTGCCCGTAGGTTTTACTAATTTTCGAGCAATAATTCTTGAAAGAGGGAGGGTATTGCCCTTCATGGAATTGTACTCAGGAGAAGTTTTTGGAAGTTTGGAAGCATTTGATTCTTTCTTTGCCCCTTGTTTCATTTCGGGCATATTCATTGGATGGTTTTGACAGAACGCATCAACGGAAGCCATTATCAGTACTGATAAAATTACCTTTTTCATAATATGTTTTGAACTTTAATTAATGGACGGATTTGCCCTAATCAAAGGTCATTGTATTGATTTCAGAAAATGTTACATAGTTTTGGAAAAGAATCACATATTTGGTAAAATTATAAAGACTAAATAATTGATAAAATTTAAATTTTTTTACTAACAACTTACGAATGATTGATACAAGAAATTTTTGGCAAATATTAACCGAACCGTTCAAGGCTTTACAAAATAAAACCTTCGCAACGCTCTATTTAGCTCAAACGATTAGTCTTTTGGGTGATGCCTTTTCATGGGTTGGATTAGCCCTTTTAGCCTACCAAATAGATAAAAACAATTCATCGGTAATCTTGGCTACAGCACTCACGTTGAGAGTTACGGCTTTTATTATTTTTTCGCCATTTGCGGGTGTCGTGGCGGACAAAGTGGATAGAAAAAAGATTTTATACGTTACTCATTTTATCAGAATGTCAATTATTTGTTGCCTTCCGTTTATCAATGCTGAATGGCAGATTTACGTATTGGTATTTCTACTCAATGTTTTCAATGCCTTTTTTACCCCAACCTATCGTGCCGTAATTCCGCAAATTATTGAAGGCAAATATTTTAGAGAAGCCGTGGGTTTATCAACGGCAACGTTTCAATTATTAGGAATTTTAGGGCCAGCTTTGGCGGGTATCGTGGCGGTTTGGTTGGGTGCAAGACAAATTTTCTTTTTGGATGCTATTTCGTTCATCGTAGCCGCCATTTTAATTCTTTCAATTCCCAAAAAAGAACTTCAAAAAGGCGTCTCATTGGAAGCCCAGCAATCTCATAATACCTGGGGTGATGTCATAAAAGGAATACGGTTACTATTTGGTAATAAAATTTTACGTTTTGCTTTAAGCATTGAGTTTGTCTCGGCTATTGCAGGAGCCATGATTTTAGTCAATACCATAAGTCATATCAAAAATGGATTGGAATTGGATAACAAATATTACGGTTGGGTAATGGCTGTTTTTGGTATCGGAGCCGCCATTGCTGCCTTTTTATTGGGAAGTTTAGATAAATCCAAAACCAGAAGTATATCCTTAATTAGTGGAGCTTTATTGTTGGGTTTATCCATCGTTTTTGCTAACTATGTTTCTTATCCCGTGCTAATGTTTTTTTGGTTATTAGCTGGTTTGGGTCAAAGTTTGGCAGAAATGCCCTCTGAAACCCTAATTGCGGAAAATATTGCTTCTGTCGACCAAGGAAAAGTGTATGGCTCACACTTTGCTTTTTCCCATTCATGGTGGGCGATTGCGTATCCAATTGCTGGGTATTTGGGAACTTCTTTTCCAAAAATAGAATTTTTATACGGAGGAATTATTACGCTAATTTTGGCAATTGTTGCTTTCTTAGTATTCAAACCATGGCTTAAAGATTAAGTAAATGATCAAGATTTCAGAAGTTTATTTATACGCTCTAATTCCTGTAATTTCTATCTTAATTGGTGGGATTGTAGGAATTTTAAAAAAGCCAAGCGGAGCTTTTAATAGTTCTGTACTTCATTTTGCGGCGGGGGTTGTTTTTTCAGTAGTAGCCGTTGAATTGTTGCCCGATATTATTAAAAATCATAAGCCCATTGAGGTAGCGATTGGTTTTAGTTTAGGCATAATTACGATGCTTGCAGTAAAGTTTTTTGCGGAAAAATTTGAAGAAAAACGGGAAGGCAAACAAACTAAAAATAATATCCCGATGGGCTTATTAGTGGCATTAGGGATAGATTTACTGATTGATGGTTTATTATTGGGTGTTGGTTTTGCCGCAGGAAATACGGAAGGAATTTTGCTTTCTGTGGCTTTGGCATTAGAAACATTTTCATTAGGATTAGCCGTTGTTTTAGCTTTTGGGAAAAGTAATGTTTCTAAGAAAATGAAGATGCTAATTTTACTAATTTTAGGCTTAATCTTCTTCGTCGGGGCAGTTCTTGGCATTACCCTTTTATCAAATTTATCCCAAGAATTATTGGAATTAGTACTTTCTTTTGGTTTGGCTGCCCTCCTATTTTTAGTAACCGAAGAACTCCTAACAGAAGCCCACGAAGAAAAAGAAACACTTTTACAAACCAGTATGTTCTTTATTGGATTTTTAATATTTTTATTGATTGGTATGGTGGCATAATTTTACGGATGTATATACTTATTAATGCAAAACTTAAATTACTCAACTTTATTACCTTTTGTCTTATTAACCCCACGCCTTCAGGATGGGGAACGTCGAATCCCCAGCCTGAAGGCGTGGGGTTAATGATAATTTTTGGCTAAAGCTGACTTGCATTAATAAGTATACAGTTCCGTAATTTTTAGTAAATTAGTGTAATAAAAACCGATTAATTTCGTCTAATAATTGAACTTAAAAATAAACAAAAAAATGTACAAAACATATTGTTGGAAATGTGTAGCAATGATGTTGTCATTCTCTGGAATGGCTTATGCTTTTTTGGCATAAAATTACCTACAAAACTGGTTTAAAGGGTTGCTGATAGTTGTATTCGCAACCCTTTTTATTTTATAATTTCAAAAAATCTTAATTAATGAAACACGAGCATATCTACGATAAAGACGGCAAGAGAATTTGCTGTAACCAAGAAGAAAAAATATATCATAAAGCGGATGCCACACATATATTGAAAAATGGAAAGGCTAAAAATGACGATCATCAGCATGATGAACACCAAGGACACGACTACGATGAAGAAGAGGACAAAGACCACGACCATTCGGGCGGTGAAAACCAAAGCACCTTTCAACTGTTTTTACCTGCCATTATCAGTTTTGTTTTACTGATTTTAGGAATCGGATTAGACAATTACTTCAAACCAGAATGGTTCACGGGTTGGGTACGTATTGCTTCATATGCTCTGGCATACATTCCAGTAGGTTTTCCTGTGATAAAAGAAGCGATTGAAAGTATTGGCAAAGGCGAAATATTTTCAGAATTTTTATTGATGGTTATTGCCACGATCGGAGCGTGTGCCATTGGAGAATATCCCGAAGGCGTAACGGTAATGCTATTTTATGCCATCGGTGAGATTTTTCAAACATTGGCAGTTAAAAGAGCCAAAGGCAATATTAAAGCCTTGCTCGACCAAAGACCAGATGAAGTAACCATTCTTGAAAATGGCAAGCCGAAAACCGTAAAAGCCGAAACCGTAGGATTAGACAGCATTATTCAATTAAAATCAGGCGAGAAATTAGCCTTGGATGGTGAATTAATTTCAGATTCAGCTTCTTTCAACACGGCAGCACTCACGGGCGAAAGTAAACCCGATACCAAAGCAAAAGGCGAAACCGTTTTAGCGGGAATGATAAACTTAAATACGATTACCTTAGTGAAAGTAACCACCGTTTACACCGATAGTAAACTCTCGAAAATTTTGGAAATGGTGCAAAACGCCACCTCCCAAAAAGCCACAACGGAGTTGTTTATCAGGAAATTTGCCAAAATATATACGCCAATTGTCGTCCTTTTAGCGGTGCTGATTATTGTCATTCCTTATTTTGTGGTGAATGATTATATTTTCAGAGATTGGTTATACCGTGCCTTGGTTTTCTTGGTAATTTCATGCCCTTGTGCTTTGGTTATTTCTATTCCTTTGGGCTATTTTGGAGGAATTGGAGCAGCTTCAAAAAATGGTATTCTATTTAAAGGAAGCAATTTTCTGGACATTATCGCCAATATCCAAAACGTAGTGATGGACAAAACGGGAACTATGACCGAGGGCGTTTTTAAAGTGCAAGAAGTGGTGTTCAAACCAGAATTTAACAAAGACGAAATTTTGAGTATGGTGAACGCTTTGGAAAGTAAAAGTACGCATCCCGTAGCAACTTCCATACATGAGTTTGTGGGAGAAATCAAGTTAGATAAGGAATTAAAAGACGTTGAAGAAATTGCAGGACACGGTTTAAAAGCCACTATTGATGGTGAGGAATTATTGGTTGGTAATTTTAAATTAATGGATAAATTTAACGTCAAATATGATATTGACCCAAGCACGATTGTTTATACTTTAATTGCAGTAGCTTATGATAAAAAGTTTGTAGGGTATTTAACCATTGCCGATTCCATCAAAGAAGATGCCCAAGAAGCGGTGAATAAATTGAAGAAATTGGGCGTAAAAACCACGATGTTGAGTGGTGATAAGAGCAATGTTGTAAAATTTGTAGCAGAGCAATTAGGTATAACAAATGCCTTTGGCGACCTTTTACCAGAAGATAAAGTAAACAAAGTCAAGGAGTTAAAAGATAAAAATGAAACCGTAGCATTTGTTGGTGATGGTGTAAATGATGCCCCCGTAGTAGCGTTGAGTAACGTCGGAATTGCAATGGGCGGTTTGGGTAGTGATGCCACTATCGAAACGGCAGATGTTGTTATTCAAGATGATAAGCCTTCAAAAATAGCAATGGCAATTAATATCGGAAAGCAAACTAAGCAGATTGTTTGGCAAAATATAACCCTTGCATTTGCTGTAAAAGCCATCGTTTTACTATTAGGTGCGGGCGGATTAGCAACCATGTGGGAAGCAGTTTTTGCTGATGTAGGCGTAGCACTTTTAGCAATTTTTAATGCGGTTAGGATTCAGAGGATGAAGTTTTAAATGGGAAATTTGTCAAGATTATTTGGGCGTATGTAACTAAAATAACCTGATTCATAAACTAACCTCTAAATAATTTCTGAATTTATAGATTAATTTCTTATAAAATAAACCATCCTATAAATCATCATAATTATTAGATGAAACTCACTGATAAAAATAACAAAAATCTTATAAAATAAGTATCTTTATGAGGTTTTTATCTAATCTTATCAAAATGCCCAAAAATATTGCTTATTTACGTGTCTCAACCCTCGAACAAGACAACTCCAAAAACAAAACAGACATCCTGACTTTAGCCCATGAAAAAGGTTTGGGCAAGGTAGAATTTGTGGAAGACAAAATTTCGGGAAAAGTGTCTTGGAAGGAAAGACAGATTTTTACGGTTCTCAATCAACTCGAAAAAGGTGACGTACTT
>JANXML010000205.1 GCA_025354645.1 Arcicella sp.
TTGTTTTCAGGCAATTCGGATAATTGGATTGCCAGAATCTCGGATTATTTTGTCCCAAACGGTGATTTATTTAGCGACTTCTCCCAAGAGTAATTCGGCTTATTTGGCAATTGATAACGCTTTGGCGGAGGTTCGACAATCAGGAAATTTGGCCGTTCCTTTGCACCTACGCAACGCCCCTACGAAGTTAATGAAGGAATTAGATTATGGCAAAGGCTATAAATATGCCCATAATTACGATGGAAATTACGTGGAACAACAATTTGTACCCGACGAAATCAAAGGAAAACATTTCTTTGAACCACAAGATAATTTGGCGGAACGGAAGATTAAAGAGGTGTTGGATTTGAGGCGGGGGTGAGAGTTTTATCAATCCCTAAACCGCACAAACCCAAACACCTCTCCTGCCCTAAACACTTGATTATCAGCGAGTAATTCCACAAAACCATCACAATCTGTTAAATTAGCAAAATCTGCCGAACCACTGCCTTCAAAAGGAGTTGCCATCATTTTTCCGTTTTGAAAGTAAGTTTTTACTGGTACAAAATAGGTGATATTGGGTTTAAAAAATACGTCCTTATCCAAAATTACTTGCTCTTCTTTTTGTGTTAAAAAGTATTTACAGAAACATAAAAACGTGGAAACAGGGTTACCTGGTAAGGCAAAAACTGTTTTCCCCTCCGCTGATTTTCCAAACCAAAAAGGTTTCCCAGGCTTTTGAGCCACTTTATGAAAGAGTTTCTTTACACCCAAATTAGTCAATATTTCGGGTATAAAATCCTTCTTCCCTGCCGATACGCCCCCACTTAAAAGTAGTATATCATGGTTTAATAAAATCTCTTGTAACTTACTGAATAACAGTTCTTTATCATCAGTTAAATGAAATAAATTTGCCTTTATTCCCACTTGTGCCAACGCCCCCGCAAGCATATATGAATTAGACATTCTGATTTGATAAGGTGCTGGATTTTGGGTAACTTCTACTAATTCATCCCCCGTAGAAATAACCGCAATTCTTGGAGGATTTTCAACCAACACTTTATCTTTTCCTACCGAAGCCATCACGGCAATTTCGGGTGGTGAAATTTTTAAGCCTTTCTTTAAAAGTATGTCCCCCGCCTTACGATTAGAACCTTTTGGATGGACATTTTGTCCTGATGTGATTTCAGAAAATGGAATAGTAATTTTAGCGTATTTTACGCCTTCATTTTCTTGAATTTCAACATCTTCATATCGAATAACAGTATCACAACCCAAAGGCAAAACTGCCCCCGTCATCACTTCTATGCAGTTTTGAGGGTTTTGAAGATTTTTTTGTTTTTCTCCTGCGTATTGAATTGTTTCAACTTCAAATGCTTTTGCTTCTGATTTTCTAAGGGCAATTCCATCCATCGCCACTCTATTAAATGGTGGAAAATCTCTATCGGCAATAATATTTTCTGCCAAAATTAATCCCAAACTTTCAAGCAATGAAAATTCTGAAATACTTGGTATGAAAGCATTTTCTTTAACTATTTTAAGGGCTTCGTTTACTGAAATCATATTTTTCGATGTTAGGTGTTTGATGTTCGGGTTTAATTTCGGACTAACTTTACAAAGTTATTGAATAAATAAGGATGCAAAACATTTGTTTTAGGTAATATTACTTTTATAACCGAACTGAAATTTAGATTGCATCGAACAACAAACATCGAACATCGAATTACGAAAATCGAACATCAAACAACAAAATATGTCTTTTACCCATTTAGATAATAACAACAATCCCTCCATGGTGGATGTTTCTGAAAAAGCCATTACCAAACGGACCGCCACCGCTCAAAGCATTGTGGTTTTGACGGACAAAATCATGGCAAATTTCAAGGACGGCGACTTGAAAACTAAGAAAGGTTCCGTACTTCAAACGGCAATTATTGCGGGAACTATGGGAGCAAAAAAAACCTCAGATTTGATTCCACTTTGCCATCCTTTGGGGTTGGATTCTTGCAAATTTAAGATAGAAGTAATTGATAATGAGGTAATTATAGAATGTACTTGTTCCTTAACGGCAAAAACGGGCGTTGAAATGGAAGCCCTCACGGGTGCGAGTATTGCCGCCTTAACGGTTTATGATATGTGCAAGGCATTCTCGCATGATATTGTGATTAAAGAAACAAAATTGTTGTTGAAAACAGGGGGAAAGAGTGATTATAAATTATAAGTTGATTCTTCCGAATCGAAAGTAGAGCATGAATTTAGACGTATCAGCCTTAATTCTTTCAGGCGGTCAAAGTTCCCGCATGGGTGAAGAAAAACGCTTGATAAATTACCATGGAAAAACCCAAGAACAATATCTTTTTGAATTGTTAAGTAATTATTTTTCAGCCGTTTATGTATCAATAAATCAAAATCAAACAACTGATTTGCCTTATATTCAAGATTTAGAATTAGGCGTAAAAAGTCCAATGGTTGGCATTATTTCAGCCTTTAACTATAACCCAAATGTAGCGTGGTTAGTAGTGGCTTGTGATATGCCTTTTGTGGATGAAAGTGCCATTGAATTCTTATTAAAACATCGAAATTTAGAGAAATATGCCACCGCTTTTGAGAATCCAGAAGAACATTTTCCTGAACCTTTATTGACGATTTATGAGCCAAGAATTTTTCCAAAATTGCAAGAAGCTGTTCATCAAGGCAAAAAATCACCCATGAAAATTTTGCAGAATTTGGATATTTTATTATTGCAAGAGTTTGATAATCAATGGATTAAGAATATTAATACTATGAAAGAAAAAGCATCTATTATAGCGTTTTAGTAGATTTCAATCTTAATATTCTTCTTCTTTCAAAACCAACAACTATGCAAGAAATCGCTTTCACGATGAAGCTCAAAAAAGGATTTGAGCAAGAATACAAAAAACGTCACGATGAAATTTGGCAAGAACTTTCAACTACACTTTATGAAGCAGGAATCAGAGATTATGCCATTTATTTAGACGAAAACACAGGCACATTATTCGCTGTGCAAAGACGTATTGATGGGCATTCCATTGACAATCTCCCAAACTTGCCAATCATGAAAAAATGGTGGGCTTTTATGGCGGATATTATGGACGTGAATTCAGATAATTCGCCCGTTTCGGAGGCTTTGACTTGTGTGTTTCGGAATGAATTAAGTCATTAATCAAAAATTAAAAATACCATAAATGTGCTATTTTTGAGTAAAGGTTTTGAAAAATATCTTTTACTATTAAATTGATTAAATAATTGATAACCGTGAAAAATAAAGTACTTAAAATCCACCCAAACGACAACGTAATTGTTGCTCTCGCCGATTTAACAAAAGGAGAAACCGTTGAATTAGATGAGCAAAAATATATTCTACAAGAAGACATTGCCGCAAAACATAAGTTTGCCATGGTTGATTTTGAAGTGGGTTCGGAGATAAAAATGTATGATGTATTAGTCGGAAAGGCTAATCAGCCCATTTTGAAAGGGGGTAGTATCAATACTTTCAATGTAAAACACGCCGTCAATTCTTTTGAAGTACGTGATAATCATGCCGATTGGCAAGCACCCAATTTGTCGAAGTTTGAAGGACGTACCTTCAACGGTTTTCATCGTCCCGACGGAAGCGTTGGAACGGCAAATTATTGGTTAGTAATTCCCTTAGTTTTTTGCGAAAATCGAAATATCGAAGTCCTTCGGGAGGCTTTGGTGGATGATTTGGGTTACGCCCGAAAACATAATTACCAAAACCAAACCAACGATTTAATTTCCTTATACAAAGCGGGCAAAACGATTGAAGAAATCCTTTCGGCAGATATTGACAGCACCTCTGATATCTCGCAAAAACAAAAACTTTTTCCTAATGTTGATGGCGTAAAATTCCTCCTCCACGATGGTGGTTGTGGCGGAACACGACAAGATTCTACGGCTCTTTGCGGAATGTTAGCGGGCTACATTACGCACTCGAATTGTGCGGGAGCAACCGTTTTGAGTTTGGGATGTCAGAATGCCCAAGTGGGTGAATTACAGGCAGAAATCGCCAAAAGAGACAAAAATTTTCAGAAACCTTTATACATTTTAGAGCAACAAAACATTGGCACGGAATCCGAAATGATGGCTCAGGCTCTCAAAAAAACGTTTACAGGTTTGATTTTAGCTAATCAGAACGTCCGCAAACCAGCATCTTTGGATAAATTAATCATTGGCTTAGAATGTGGTGGTTCGGATGGATTTTCAGGAATTTCTGCTAATCCAGCCATCGGCTATACTTCTGATTTATTGGTAGGTTTGGGCGGAACTGTTATCCTCGCTGAATTTCCAGAATTGTGCGGTGTTGAACAGGAATTAACCGACCGTTGCGTGAGTCAAGAAGATGCTAAATTATTCAGTTATTTAGTAAAAACCTATAACGACCGAGCAAAAGCGGTTGGCTCAGGTTTTGATATGAATCCTTCACCTGGCAACATCAAAGACGGACTCATTACGGATGCCATCAAGTCGGCAGGGGCAGCAAAAAAAGGAGGGACTTCACCCATTACTTCGGTCTTGGATTATCCTACGAAAGTAACCCAAAAAGGGCTTTGCTTGCTCTGTACGCCAGGAAATGATGTAGAATCAACCACGGCAGAAGTAGCTTCGGGGGCAAATTTAGTATTGTTTACCACGGGCTTAGGCACGCCCACGGGCAACCCAATCGCTCCCGTGGTGAAGATTTCTACTAATACTAAATTATACCGTAAAATGTCTGATATTATTGATCTCAACACAGGCACAATCATTGAAGGCGAAGAGAGCATTGAAGAAGCGGGTGAACGCATTTTGGAATATGTGATAAAGGTTGCCAGTGGTGACATTGAAATTTGTGCCGTGCGAAATGGGCAGGATGATTTTATTCCTTGGAAACGAGGAGTGAGTTTGTAGAAATAATCCGAAACCATTTTAAACTCCTTAAATTACACAAACGGACAATATTTATTACTACTCCAACGAGATAATAAACGAATTATTTATAAAATGCAAAACAGTAATTTTACTTAAAAAATCCCATCAGAAATCAAACTGATAGGATTTTTAATTTTTACTCCCCTCCTTTCTTGGCATATTTTTTGACTAAGTTTCTTCGACTCCTTACGTCAACATCCACAACCCATGAAAAAATATTTACTCGCTTGCCTTTGTATTGGTTCGCTTGCCCTTTTGGGTGCAGGACCCACTACGCCACGAAGAAATAACGCTCCAAAAAGAATCAAAGCTGATTCCTCAATTACCCAAATTATTGAGGGTTTTATGTTTAGATTTGCTCCCGATAAACGTACTGCAATTTTTCAAATTGATGCTTTTAAACAAAACAATCAACTGATTCTGACGGGTCGGACGAATTTATTTGGGGCAAAAAGTTTCTTGCTCGACCGTCTCAAAATTGAGAAAATACCCATAGTGGATGAAATAAAAACCCTTCCAGAACCTGAATTAGAAGATAAGGTTTATGGATTAGTAGAAGTTTCGGTTTGTAATATTCGGTATTCCCCAAAACACGCTGGTGAATTGGCTTCACAGGCTCTCATGGGTACACCCGTAAGGATTTTAGAAAAAGAGGATAACGGCTGGCTCTTAGTTCAAACACCTGATCAATATATTTCTTGGGTTGACAGAGGTGCAATTACGATGATGAACAAGGAAGGCATAGACCGTTGGAAAGCCGTTCCAAAAATCATTTACACCCGTTCTTACGGTTCCGCATATTCAGAACCTGATGAAGAATCTACAACAGTTTCAGATTTAGTGGCGGGTTGTATGATGGAATTAGTGGCTGAGAAAGGAGATTTTTATCAGGTACTTTTTGCCGACCAACGAACAGGTTTCGTACCTAAAAATGAATCAAAAATTTATAATGAATGGTTAGCCAAAATAAGTGCATCGGAAGAAAGTTTAATCAAAACTTCCAAACGATTAATGGGCGTTCCATACCTCTGGGGCGGCACTTCTTTCAAAGGCGTTGATTGCAGTGGATTCACAAAAACAGTTTATTTCTTGAACGGAATAATCTTGCCAAGAGATGCTTCTCAACAAGTTATGATTGGCGAAACGATTGATAAAACGGGTAATTGGAACGAGTTGAAACCAGGAGATTTATTGTTTTTTGGCGAAAAAAGAGAAGACGGTTCAGAACGGGTTGTCCATGTGGCAATGTGGTTGGGAAATGGCGAATATATCCATGCTTCAGATAAAGTTCGAGTGAGTAGTATGCTCGTAACTGCCTCAAACTATGATGATTATAACGCAAAAAGATATTTACGAGCAAAGAGGATTTTGAAAACAGGAATGGCTGGCGTGGGAGTTTTAAGGGATAATGTGGTTTATGGAAATTAAATTGTGGTTATTATTTATTGGAAATTAGATATTAGTTAAAAAGACTAATTTTAAGCTAATAACTAATTTCCAGTAACATAAGTACACTGTTAAGTAAGTTTCTTTACTTCCCGAAAGTTTTTTTTACCCGCAATGGATATTGTTTCAGGAAGTTCAACCCGAATTAACTTCCCGAAAGTAGAAAAAACTTTCGAGAAGTTGTCCAGCAAATAATTTTTCAGATAAAAATGAAAGCTATTTACTTAACAGTGTAATAAGTATTAAGCTCCGAAAATCCCTTTCACTTTGCCCCAAAGTCCAGAAGCAGCTTCTTTTGCTTCTTCTAATTTCTCGGCTGCAGCTTCTTGAACATCCGCTAATCTTTCAGCAGCTTCGGCTTTAAATTCGTCGGCTTTCGCTCCTAAATCTCCACCCGTTAATTCAGCAAATTTTTCAGAAATTGCTTCTTTTGCATCCTCGAATTTCTCCGTTGCAGCATCGGTTAAATCTCCTAATTTTTCAGAAGCAGCGGCTTGTAAGTCTTCTAATTTATCCGTTGCAGCAGCAGCTAATTCTTCAGCTTTTCCAGATACATCCATACCTGTCATTTCTTTGAATTTGTCAGAAGCAGCATCGGCTAATCCGCCCAATTTCTCAGAGGCAGCATCTTTTAAGTTATCTAATTGACTTTCTGCTTGATCTTGTACGTTTTCCATGATTTTAATTGTGGGGTTTTAATTGAATGTATTATGACTAAGTATCACTGCAAATATCCAATTTTTTAGGCAAACTGCCTAATAAGTAGGCAGTTAAAAGTTGGCAGATTGCAGTGATAAACTTCTATATCTAACGGAAATAATAAATTTTAGGTAATACTCTCATTATTATTTTTCCTAAAAGAGAGAAACAAAATAATAATTCCTAACAGCACACAAGGAATGCTGAGCCGTTGCCCGATGTTCAAGGTCATACTATTTTCCAAACTCACCTGATTCTCTTTCAAGAATTCGTAAAAGAATCTCAAAGTAAAAAGAATTATCAGAAAAACCCCCGTTAAGAGTCCGTGCGGTGTATTTTCTTTCTTTTTAGACCATAACCACATGATTAAAATAAAAATGAGAATACAAGAAATCGACTCGTATAATTGCGAAGGATGGCGTGGCACAACCACAGGATGTTCCAAATCATTGAAGAATCTGAACGCCCAAGGCACATCGGTTGGCTTGCCAATAATTTCAGAATTCATCAAATTACCAAAGCGAATTAAAGCACCCCCAAAAGCAACCGTTGGTACAATACGGTCGGTTACGTATAGATAGGCAACTTTTCTCTTTTTTGAAAAGAGGTATATGGCAAAAAATATCAGCATCGTTCCGTGAGAAGCCAAACCTGAAAAGGGCGGTGTAATCATATCAAGGAAAAATTTACCTGGGTCTGCTAACAATAAAGGATATTCATAGAAAAAATAATGTGCCATTCTTGCTCCAATTACTGTCGAAATCATCGCATAAAGTAAAAGTTCGTCGGCTTGTTCAATCGGGCGACCTTCTTTCTTGAAAATATAGCTAAGTATCTGATAACCAGCCAAAAATGCACTTGCGAACATCAATCCATACCAACGTAATGGAAAGCCAAATACTTCAAAAATTATGGGGGAAGCGTGCCAATCAATGTATGCTAACATTATAGAATTGTGGATTTGTAAGATGAATAATTTGTCAAAAATAACGCTTTTGTTGATACTAAATGGTTATTGGTTATTAGTTATTGGTTATTGAAATCGCAATTGCTTAAAAATCAGATAGTTACTTTTATATCTCATTAATCAAAAATTAAATATGCTTCCAATCCCCCTTCAAGATTTCTGAGGTTTTTAAATCCTCTTTTTTCAAGGATTTTTTGGGCGATTTTACTTTGTAACCCTGTATAACAAATGATGATAACTTCTTGATTTTTAAGGGTTTCTATTTGTTCGACATTCATTAATAATTCATCCAAAGGAATTTGAATTCCACCCAAATCCAATTCCTCAATTTCGTATGGTGTACGAATATCAAGAATGGTTAATTCAGAAAAACGGTCTTTGAATTCTTTTGGAGTAATCTGCATGATGTTTCATTAAAAAAGCCTGCAAAATTCAATTTTACAGGCTTTTTTTGTTTATATAAAGACTTAATCTAATTCATTATACGCCAGAATTCCACCCGTTACATTCCTAACATTCGTAAATCCTTGCGATTCCATGAAGGATTTTGCCTTGCCAGATCTTGCTCCTGAACGGCAATGCACAATTACTTCGCTATTTTTCCAATCCTGTAATTCTTCAATTCTATCGGGTAATTCCCCCAAAGGAATCAATTTTGCACCAAGATTTTGTTCATCATATTCATATTCCTCACGCACGTCGAGGAAGTTTAGGTCTTCGCCTTTATCAATTCTTTCTTTTAGTTCTGTTACGGTTATGTCCATTTTGATTTAGCTTTTGGCTGTCAGCTTTCGGCTATCAGCAATTAGTTTTAAAATTTATTGATTATTTTTTGTTGAACAAGCCGAATGCCAAAAACTGACATCCGAATGCCAAAAACTATTCCTTTATTATTTTCCGAACAAAGGTATTTTTTTCATTTGAAAGTCGCAAAAAATAAATGCCTGTGTGTAAATTTTGAAGATTAACTTCTTGATTATCAGTATGTTCTTGAAAAATATTTCTTCCTGTCATATCATAAATTTCAACATTTTTCAGACTCTCATCATTCCATCTAAAAATTCCCGTTGATGGATTAGGAGAAATCATTAAGTTTTTATCTTGGATTTCTGCTTCATTTGCCAAAGGTTTCGTTGGAATAGTTTTCCCAAGCATCACAGGACGAATCATTAAACTACCTTTAATTGGAATGAAAGTACTATTAATTTGTGGTGCATCTGCCTTCGGAACTTGCACCCATTCGTTACTGATATTGTAATAATTTTTATTGGCAAATTGGGGCGTATTTAAGTCTAAACCAATTGCCAGAGGTTCATCGTCAGTAAATTGAATAAACCCCACATAAAATGTGTCTGTGACCGCAACAGGATCTATTTTATACTCCACAAACGAATTTTGGGTGGCTGAATATTTAATTACATTGATGGTATCAGAAATAGTTTTTAGAATTTTACCGATTTTACCTTTATCATTTGCCAAAATCTGAAACGTTAATCGCTTGCCTGACAGATTAGTAACGGTTGGTTGAAGATTAATTCTAATGGCTGTAACGGCATCGGGTTTGTTGTTAATAAACTGCACTGCAAACCTCCCAAAGCCCTTTTTAAGATATGCCGCCTGTTCAGCCGTACCGTCATCGTAGGCATAATAATTATTCAAATCAACGTATCTACTGATGGTATCATTGACTGTGAAGGCAGTTGCATCCCCAGATTTTACATCAAATTTCACTTTTAAAAAGGCTCTCGTAGTATCCTTTTTCAAGGAATTAATATCCAATAAGTTTTTAACTTGAAGCGTTGCAAAAGATTTTTTTGGAACAAAGGTGGCAATGGAATCTCGCTTTTGTATCGTTAAATTATTCAGTAAATTTTTAACCGAATAACTCGGATAAATAAGAAGGTCATTATTAAAAAGGTTGCTAACATCACTTTTCACACTATCCGCCAATTCCTTTTCAGGCTTAACCAAAAACTGATTCATCGGCATGGCAGAATAGTTTTTCAACAAACTTGTCGTTTGATTTCGAGTAGCGTAATCTCTTGTATATATGGCAGTTACCTCTTTTGTTGTAGGATTTTTATCACTCCTATTCCGTAAAATTTCTCCATTTTTCAACACGCTTTTCACTTCATCTAAATATACATAATCTAAATGCCAAACGTCAAACTGCCCCGACTGTCTGCCATAAGATTGAAACCGAAACTGGAAGGCTGAATGGAAATAAATAGCTGCCCGAATTGGAATAATTGCTTGCTTAAATTGATTTGAGATCGTTTGTGCAGAATCTATCCAAACGGTTTTCCAGATATTTCCATTCGTTAAAAACTGTAATCGTAAAGAATCTCTTAAATCTGGTTTATCACCAAGTCCTTGACCACGATAAAAAAAACTTAAATAAAGCGAATCAGAAACTGTTTTGGTTGCCAAATCAATCGGTAATGAAGTTAAAGTATCGGTTGGTCCTTCGGAAAGAGAGTTGACGAAATCGTAAGGAATTCCATTACCATTAAGTCCATCAAAAGTGGCTACATTGATAGTAGGATGATTATTTGTGAAAGTATTATTAATTGAAACACCTCCATTTTTTTGCCATTTTGATTGATCTGGACGGTTAATTGAAGTAGAGAAATCATCAAAAAAAGGTAAATTCAATGCCGTTATTCTGGCAGAAGAAGGTTTGTTTTTTTCAGTATTTTTTAAGGGAACAAGTTGAAATTGAGCAAAAGCAACCTGACAAAATAGTGAAAGGAGTAGAATTGAATAAAAGTTGTTTTTGGTAAATCTTTTCATTGTTGTTTGCTATGTAAATTCTGTGTTCTGGGTATAAAGTTTTCGTAAATTCAGCACCAAGAACACAGAACTCAGTACCTCAATTCGGTTGTTCGCCCGATATCCAAATGTCGATCATTTCGCCCGAACGAATTTTTCCTCCTTCGCTACAAGCTGGATTTTGTCGGAAAACAACGCCCGCAGGTTCGGTTGAAGCTGGGTCGTAAATTATCGTTCCAATTTGCAATCCAGAACCTTTTATGATGATTTGGGCTTCGTCAAATCCTTTGCCTTCCACACAAGGAACGTCGATTTCAGTATTACCAGTTCCGTTCCCAATCACCAACGTAATCTTTGAACCTTTTGCAATTAACGTACCAGCGTCCATTTTCGTACCTTGATACTTAACTTCCAATACTTCATTTTCACGAATGTCGTTTTGATACTCTAAATCTGGCTTCAAAAGACCCGAAACCAACAGTTGTTGCTCGGCACTTCTGACCGACATTTCGGTCAATTTTGGGAGTTTAATCATCGGAGCAGTTTCGGTATTTATCGTTAAATAAATCTTGCGACCTTGCTTTACTTTTGAATTTTCTAAGGGATATTGAGAAAGAACCGTTAGTGGTTTCAGATTTGGGGTAAAAGTGCTATCAGTTACCTCAAATTCAAGATTTCTGTCATCCAAAAGATCTTCGGCTTCTTCAATTGATAAGCCTTTCAGATTCGGAACGGTGATGGCTTCTCCATGATTGGTACTCCAAGGTAAATACAGGAAGAAGAAACCAAAAAACAGTACCAATAACGATAAAATAATGATGGCAATGTGGGTATATACGTCCTTTTTAGAATTAGTTGAAATTTTCATTATATAATTTTAAATGATTCTGATTTCGTAATAATTCGCAATTTAGAAATTTTAAGGTTTAAATTAGAAATAAAGGTTCACAAAGTTTTATGTTAAGATTTGACAGAACATGGATTTATTTTAATTTATTTGAATAAAAACCATCGGTTCTACTACGATTTATACGGAAATTATCTGTGGAGACACAGACAACAACTCGGGATGTATGGCATACGCTCATGTATGAAAGGGGCATATGCTATACGACCCTACGATAAAATCAACCTCCAAATTGCCTTATATGATGATCAAGGTGTTTCCAACTGCCCGAACTCCATTGAATTGGCGTAATGTTTCCAAAAAATGGATGAGGATTTTGAGTAACTTTTGATTCTCCACCCTCCGAAAAACGAGCAATGGTGGAAATCAAGCGACTTTTCTCTCTTTCAAAATCCTTTGAATCCACCATGATATATTGCGGATGGGTCGGTAAATTCTTACCCATTAATTTGTCGTTGGTCAGTTCACCTTGCATCAATCGTCCGACTAACTTTCCAAGAAATGTTCTGGGTGGATTTCTGTCTCCCAAGGCAGTTTCCATACCAAAAGCACAGTGAGCCAACATTTGAGCAACGTCCATTTTTCCCCACTGTCGAGATGAGCTAACAGTCAGATTATTAATACGTTGGATAATTTCTTGGGAAGTTTTTGGGTCAAAAAGTGAGTTCATTTTCTTTGGAATTATGGATTTTTTAGTTAGAAATTAGTGGTGTTATTTAACCAGTTATCCGAAATTTAATTGTCAAAAACGTAGTATCAAAATTTTACCATTTATTGCCTTAAGAATTCATCACCAATTGCTGAACCCTTGTATTCGATCCTGCCAATTTGTCCTGTAAAATCCTTTTGGAATTCTTTTTGCAATCCTCTCTCACATCAAAATTAGCGTATTATTCATCCTAAAAATGACAAAATGACTATGCAAGAAAAAGGTAATATCTCGATTCATACCGAGAACATTTTTCCAATTATTAAGAAATTTCTTTATTCGGATCACGAAATTTTCCTTCGTGAATTGGTTTCCAATGCTGTGGACGCCTCACAAAAAATTAAGCGTTTGGCTGCCATCGGTGAATACCAAGGAGAGTTGGGCGAATTGAAAGTGAAAGTATCTTTCGATAAAGAGGCAAAAACCATTACCATTTCGGATAATGGTTTAGGAATGACTGCCGAGGAAATTAAAAAATATATCAACCAAATTGCTTTTTCGGGAGCCACTGAATTCGTGGAAAAGTACAAAGATAAAGGGGACGAAAAAGCCATTATCGGGCATTTTGGTTTGGGCTTTTACTCTGCCTTTATGGTGGCGGAACGTGTGGATATTATTTCACAATCTTATCAAGAAAACACCACGCCCGTGATGTGGACTTGTGATGGTTCAACGGAATTTGAAATCACCGATGCGACTCGTGAAGGTCGTGGTTCGGATATTGTTCTCCACGTTGCCGAAGATTCATTGGAGTTCTTAGAAGAGTTCAGAATCAAGCAAGTTTTGGATAAATACTGTAAATTCCTTCCGATTGAGATTGAATTTGGCGTGGGTGAAGAGGCTAAAATTATCAATAATCCTGCTCCAATCTGGACAAAATCACCGTCTGATTTAACGGACGAAGATTATTTAAAATTCTACGAAGAATTATATCCATATTCTGAAAAACCATTATTCTGGATTCACTTAAACGTTGATTATCCATTTAATTTAACGGGGATTCTGTACTTCCCGAAAGTGAAAAATGAATTACAGTTGCAACGTGAAAAAATACAATTATACAGCCGTCAAGTTTTTATTACTGATGAAGTAAAAGACGTTGTCCCTGAGTTCCTGATGTTGTTGCACGGCGTAATTGATTCGCCCGATATTCCACTGAACGTTTCTCGGAGTTTCTTGCAAGCGGACGGAAATGTGAAGAAAATTAATTCATATATCACCAAAAAAGTAGCGGATAAATTAGGCGATTTATTCAAAAATGACCGTGAAGGATTTGAAGCAAAATTTGAAAATATCGGTATTTTTGTAAAATACGGAATGATTTCGGATGATAAATTCTATGACCGTGCCAAAGATTATTGTTTAGTACAAAACGTTGATGGTAAGTATTTTACGCTAAATGAATACGCTGAATTTGCCCAAGAGAATCAGAAAGATAAAAATGATGATGTCGTTTATCTATATACCAACGATGCTTTATCGCAAGACGGTTTTATTCAATCTGCTAAAAAACGGGGTTATGACGTTTTGAAATTAGATTCAGTGTTAGACAGTCACTTTATCAATATGTTGGAAAGCAAATTGGTAAAAACAAACTTGAAACGAGTGGATTCTGATACCGTTGAGAAATTGATTGACAAAGGAATTGCGGTGGATACCATTCTCTCCGATTCAGAAAAAGAAACGGTAAAAAAGGTATTCGATGAGGTAATTAATGACACTACCAAAGTGGTGGCTTTAGAACCAATGCCCGCCGATGAAATGCCGGCGGTGATAACACAAAATGAGTTTATGCGTAGGATGAGCGATATGTCTCGTGCGGGTGGTGGCGGAATGAGTATGTTTGGCAATATGCCTAATAACTACATTGTTTCGGTAAATGCCAATCATCCTACCATCAGCAAAATTTTGAAATCAACGGATGCGGATGATCAAAAGAAATTGGCAAAACAGATTTATGATTTGGCGCTGCTGTCTCAAAATATGCTCACTGGGGCAGATTTAACGGCATTTATTCAGCGGACTGCGGTTGGTTTATAGTGGGTGTATCGGCTTTTAATATATCAAGAAACAAAAATGCCCCGCAGAACGGGGCATTTTTGTAAACTATTCACCTAACCTAAAAAACTAA
>JANXML010000233.1 GCA_025354645.1 Arcicella sp.
CTTAATTTTGGCATAAACGGCACAAGTCCAATTGATTACTATCTGATTTACAAGTCATTAGCAAAAAAATTTGAACACGACGTAGTTATAATTGGAATATTACCAGCGAATGATTTTGAAGATTATTCAGATGGTGATGAAGTAGGGTTAATACGATTCCCTATTTATCGTCCTTATTGGAAAAATACAAATAATCATTATGACTTAAAATACTCTTTGGCTTCCGTAAATCAAGCGTATGGCTCCTTAGCCATTTATAATAAACCCAAAGAAATTTTCCACACCAAAGATTCTGTTTACCAAAGTTTGTCTTTCGGCAAAAAAATTAAAGGGGAATTTATAGCGAACTCCTATCTTTTGAGACTTGTCGGTGAAATAGGTAAAAAGAATAGTATTGAAAAATTTAATCAGACCAGTTTTTTTGAAAATTACCCAAAAGACAAATGGGAAATATTTAGTTATTCTTTGAAGAAATTGATTGAAGAAGCAAAAGGAAAGCAAGTAATTTTGCTAACTATTCCAACTTTAAAAGATATTCAATTATTCCAAAAAAATCACAAAAATGCTCTTTCTGCTCAGATGGATGAATTTTGTAGTCAAAATCGAGTAAATTATATTGATTTACTTCCTTATTTCAGCATAGTTAAAAATCCAAATGAATTATACGTTGAATGCGATGGACATTGGAATGAAAAAGGGGAGAAATTTGCGGCTGAAATATTATTAAAACATCCCACTTATAAAAGAGCAATAACCTTTTAATAAGTTTAGTTGTTATTAGCACTTCAAAATTGCCTTTTCCATCAATCCGTCGTACTTTTGTCTTTTTGTTACCCAGAAAACTTATTTCATGAATATATTAGGAATCTCAGCTTTTTACCATGATTCAGCAGCAACTATCACACAAAATGGAGAAATTATTGCCGCTGCACAAGAGGAACGCTTCACACGCATCAAACACGACCCCGCATTTCCCACAAAAGCCGTTGAATATTGCTTAATGGAATCGGGATTAACCTTAGACAAATTAGACGCAATCGTTTTTTATGACAAACCGCTCCTTAAATTTGAGCGTTTGTTAGAGACATACTACGCTTTCTCACCAAGCGGACTTCGTTCATTTTTAACTGCAATTCCTGTTTGGTTAAAAGAGAAAATGTTTTTGAAAAGAATGCTTTACGAAGAACTTTTCAAAATTGGCGAATTTGATAAAAAGAAAGTAAAATTACTCTTTCCTGAACATCACCTTTCACACGCTGCCAGTGCCTATTATCCCTCACCGTTTGAAGAATCAGCCGTGCTTACAATTGATGGCGTTGGCGAGTGGGCAACTGCTTCAATTTGTCATGGCAAAGGGAAAGACATGACCATTTTGAAGGAATTGCAATTCCCTCATTCATTGGGTTTGTTGTATTCTGCCATCACTTATTTTGCGGGTTTCAAAGTGAATTCGGGTGAATATAAATTGATGGGATTAGCTCCCTACGGCGACCCAAATTCAGCTAATACTTTGCGTTATGCCGATATTATTAGAAACGAACTCATTGATATTCAACCAGATGGCTCAATTTGGTTGAACCAGAAATATTTTGACTACGCCACGGGTTTAAGGATGGTGAAAGATAAAGAATGGGAAAAGCTTTTCGGTTTTGCTCGTCGTGAATCTGAAACTAATTTGCAACCCGAACATTGCGATTTTGCTTTGGCGGCTCAAATCGTAACGGAAGAAATCGTTATCTTAATGGCAAAAGAAGCCAAACGTTTAACGGGTTCCGATAACATTTGTTTGGCGGGTGGTGTTGCTTTGAATTGTGTGGCAAACGGAAAATTACAGAACGCTAAGATTTTTAAGAATGTATATATTCAACCCGCCGCAGGGGATGCAGGTGGTGCGTTGGGTGCGGCTTTGGTGGGTGAATATATTTATTTCGGACAAGAACGCAAGGTTGACACAAACGCCATTGACTCGATGAAAGGCTCTTATTTGGGACCTGAATTCTCGGATGCTGATACACGTTTAATGTCGAAAAGATACAATGCTGTTTATACGCATTATGAAAATTTTGAACAATTAGCCGCAAAAACCGCAACTGATTTGGCAAACGGAAACGTGGTTGGATGGTTTCAGGGACGGATGGAATTTGGTCCAAGAGCCTTGGGAGGACGCAGCATTTTGGGAGACGCTCGGAACGAAGAAATGCAGAAAAAATTGAACCTTAAAATCAAATATCGAGAAGGATTTAGACCTTTTGCTCCTTCGGTTTTGGCGGAAGATGCCACTGAATATTTTGAATTAGAAGGCAATTCTCCTTATATGTTATTGGTGCATAACGTTCAGAAAAATCGAAGAAAAACGTTACCTGAAAATTATCGTGCTTTGCCTTTGATGGAGAAATTATATTACCTCCGTTCAGATTTGCCTTCGATTACGCACATTGATTTTTCAGCTCGTATTCAAACGGTTCATCAAGAAACCAATCCCAGATATTGGACTTTGATTAATGAATTTAAGAAACAAACGGGATATGGTTTGGTGGTAAATACCAGTTTTAATGTCCGTGGTGAACCAATTGTTTGTACGCCCGAAGACGCTTATAAATGCCTCATGCGTACAGAAATGGACTTTTTGGTAGTAGGAAATTTTATTTTCGATAAAAAAGACCAACCCGAATGGGCAGAAAAAGATGATTGGAAAGATGAGTTTAAATTGGATTAATCTTAAATCTCTTCGAGTCTCTGCAACTTTGCGTGAATATACACCATTCAAATAAAATAAACTGCTGAATTAGATTTCGTTAAATCATATAAATGTATGAATGGTTAATCTTAGTCTGAAATGAACATTGTAAGGGTTATTTTTTGGGTATTATTCTTGAGTGTTTTAGGAACAATTGGTTTACTAACTTTCGATTTATTGAAAGGCGATGGCAATGGAATTGTAGGAGGGATTGATTTGTCAAATATTGTAAATTATCTGATTTACCTATTTTTAGGTTATACTTTTTGGTATGCTTTTAAACAGAAAATTGGTTGGTTGCAAAACGTGATGATGTCGGGTTTAATGATTATTTTGACTATCATTTTATTGGAATGGATTTGTGGGATTGTCTTGAAAACTCAAGCTCAAAATGCTCCAAAAATAGAAGGACCAACGCATTCAATGATGCCTGATAAGGATTTAGGATATAAACCAAAACCGAATTCAACGCATACGGGAATACGCACGAAAGACGGACAAGTTATATACAGTATTACTTATTCAACCGATGCTAATAGCCTGAGAATCACGCCCATAGACTCTATAAAACCTCGAACAAAATATGCTCAATTTTATGGATGTTCAATGACTTTTGGCGAAGGCGTTCATAACAATGAAACGTTGCCTTATTATTTTGCCAAGTTTGATAGTACATATAGATCGTATAATTTTGCGTATAGTGGTTATGGACCTCACCAAATGTTGGCACGCTTGGAGACTGAAAACGTCAAGAAAATCGTTAAAGAAAATACTGGCATAGCTTTTTACGTATTCATTAATGATCACGTGAATCGAGTACTTGGTACGCTAACAAATTTTAGTTATAATGGAGGAGAAGTTCCCTATTTTCATGAGGTTAATAATGAATTGAAGCACGACGGATTAATTAAAGATACCCGAAAATTTAGAAGTTGGGTCTTTGGACAACTATCAAAAAGTAATATTCTTAAAGTTTTTAAAATTGGGTATCCTTTCAGAATTACGGAAAAAGATTACGAATTGACCGCCGAGATAATGGCACAAGCGTCAAGAGATTATAAAAAACAATTTGGGAACGATAATTTTTACGTAATTATTTACCCAACAACTGTTGATAGTTCGTTGATTATCAATCTCTTAAAGCAAAAAGGAGTAAAGGTTTTAGATTATTCAAAACTTTTTAATCCGCTTGAGAAAAAGTACGCTATTCCGTATGACGAACATCCAACGGCATTGGCGAATGAAGTTTTAATTAAACAATTAGTAAAAGATATAAATTAGTATAATCATGGATTTCTTAACAGACCTTTTTAGTTTTTTGAAAGAGCGTAAAAAATGGTGGCTCTTACCCGTAATTTTTGTTTTATTATTAATCGGTGTCCTCATCGTTATTGGTGGTGGTTCAGCCATTGCTCCATTTATTTATACGTTATTTTAAAATAGTTGTGATTTATGAGTTAGTGATTTGTGGATAAAACTCACAAATCACTAATTCACAAATCATTGATAATTTTTATGAAAAGAGAAAAAACGATTGAAACCATGCTCGTCATCACGGTCGGGATGTTGGTATTATATTATGTATTCAAAGGAAAAACTTGGGGGAATTATTTCCTTCCTGCTGCCTTAATTTTTGGTTTAATTGGCGTTTTTTCTAACTTTTTAAGCGAGAAAGTGGCTTGGGTTTGGGGAAAAATAGCTCACATTATGGGTACGGTCAACTCGTATGTTTTATTATCAATCATCTTCTTTGTTTTCTTAACCCCCGTTGCTTTTTTATTCAAATTAACTCGTAAGGATTTATTAAAATTGAAGGCTCAAAAAAAGGGAACGGTTTATGAAGAACGCAATCATTTATACGTAGCGAAAGATTTAGAGAATGTGTGGTAAAATTATAGGTTTTAGGTAGTAGGAGTTAGGTTTTAGACAACTAACGCCAAAAACCTAACCCCTAAAACCTGAGAAAATGATAAAAATTCTAATACCTCTTTATAACGATTGGGACGCTCTTGATTTGCTTTTGCTTGAAATCAAAAAGAGCGTTTCAACTGAATTATTTGCTAAGCTCTCCTTCGTAATTATTGATGATTGTTCATCAATTTCTTGTGATATTCAACGATTTTCTGGGTATAATTTATCAATTATCAGGCTTTGGCGTAATGTAAGTCATCAAAAAGCAATTGCTTTGGGACTTTCATATTTAACGCAAGAGACTGATTTTGAGAAGGTTATCGTTATGGATTCTGACGGTGAGGATAAACCTGCTGATATTCAACGGCTTTATGAAACATCTCTTCAAGAACCTGATAAGATAATTTTTGCAAAACGAGCTAAACGAAGTGAAGGATTGGTTTTCAGATTGGGTTATTCCATTTATAAACTTCTCTTTGGATTATTAACTGGCAAAGTCATTGAGTTTGGAAATTTTAGTATTTTACCTTTCCGACAAGCCAAAAAATTAGCTTACGTTTCTGAAATCTGGAATCATTTTCCAGGCGGAATTATTCGCTCAAAATTGCCTTATTCTTCCATTCCAATTGAGCGTGGAGTACGATTGGCGGGTAAATCAAAAATGAATTTTGTGGCGTTGATTTTACATGGATTGAGTGCCGTTTCCGTTCATTTAGATACGGTTGCGGTAAGGATTCTGATTGGTTCATTATTGATGACAGCCGTTGCAGGCATTGGTGCGGTTATCGTAATGATTATCAAGTTGTTATCTCCCGAAAATGCTTCGCCAGGTTGGGCAACAACACTTGTTACAGCTTCCATTATTATCATACTGCAAGCCCTTCTGAGTTCATTATTTCTTATATTTACGGTTTTAAATTACCGCACCCAAAAGCATTTTATACCTGCCAAAGAATATACTGATTTTATTGAAAAAGTGGAAATCTCATGAAACTAAGCGTAGTAATTCCTGCCTATAATGAAGAAGAATCTCTTCCCGAAACTTTACGGTCACTGTATGAAACGCTGGTCAAACACAAAATTGACCACGAAATTTGCGTGACTAATGATAATTCAAAAGACAATACTGAGGCAGTTTTGCAGAGTTTACAAAAGGAAATTCCAACCTTAGTTTTTTTTACTAATAAAGGTCCAAATGGCTTTGGGTATGCCATTAGATACGGTTTAGAGCGTTTTACGGGCGATTGCGTAGCAGTTATGATGGCGGATATGTCAGATTCACCCGAAGATTTGGTGAATTATTACAACACCATGATTGAACAAGATGTTGATGCTGTTTTTGGAAGCAGATTCATCAAAGGTGGAGCGGTATATGATTACCCAAAAGTAAAATTATACATTAATCGAGTCTCCAATTTTGTGGTAAAAATGCTGACTGGAATTAAGACAAATGATACCACAAACGCTTTTAAATTATACAAAAGAGAAACCATTGAAGGCATAAAACCTTTTATGTCGGCACATTTTAATTTAACGGTTGAGTTGCCTTTGAAGGCTTATGTCCGAGGGTATTCCTACACCGTTGTACCTAACAGTTGGCAAAATAGAAAATACGGAAAATCGAATTTGAAGATTAAGGAAATGGGCAGTCGTTATTTATTTATCTTGTTATACTGCATGATTGAAAAGTCCTTTTCGAGAGGCGATTATATGAAGAAGTGATATTGGCACGCAGATAACGCAGATGCCTTCGGCAACGCAGATTTAAGAGGATTTTACTTTGTGACAAAAGCATTCTTAAAACAACTTATATGTTAAAAGTCAATCAATTATTTTTTTGCTCAATATTTTGTAATCTATCAAAAAAATCCTCTTAAATCTGCGTTGCGAAGCATCTGCGTTATCTGCGTTCAATCAAAATCACATAAACAAATGCCGCAATTCAGAAACTTGAAACATAGCGAAGGTTAAAACTACTCCCCAAAAAACCGCAAAAACTAACATTGAAAACAAGATTTTGGGAATGGGAACTTTGAAAGAAAGGGCTAATAATGTTCCTCCTACGGGAGTAAAAAATAAGGGCGTAAAACACGCAATACCCCAAATTCCTAATTTTAACCATAATTTCACCGCAAAGCGAGTTCTTTTTGAAAACAGTTTTGGTTTTGTTTTACGGTATTTTTTAATCAAAATTCTTGCCTCTAATCCAATTAAACAGATTAATCCTACCATTGCCATCATTCCAATGATTGAGCATATTGCAGTTTCATACCAGGTCAAATCCATCACTATTCCAGCAATCGGACCATTAAAAAATTTAAGAGCCGTTAAAGCAATTACCGTAAAATATTTACCGAATGGCATGGTTTTGGGATTATGATAGCTAAATAATTATTATCTTGCAGAGGTATTTGTTGCAGGGGAATAAGCCCATATTATGTTTTAAAATTATGTCGAAAAAACTACTTTTCCTTACTTTATATATTTGCCTTTCAATAAGTTATCTTTCAAAAGCTCAAAGCAGTTTCGCTCCTTTGAATCAAGATTATTATCATCTTATCGACCGCTATGAAATAAAACGTGGAAAGTTCTCAGAAGGTTTCCATACCACCGTGAAGCCTTACACACGGAAAGGCATCGTGCAACTGGTTGATAGCGTTTGGGCGGATACTTCAATGCACCTATCTAATCAAGATAAATTCAATCTCGAATATTTACAGAATGATAGTTGGGAATGGGCAAAATCTGATACCATCGGAAATAGTCGTAAACCAATTTGGAATACATTTTACTACAAAAAAGCCGATGCTTATTCCAGTTCAAATGATGTGTTGGACATCCATGTGAATCCCGTTATCAACTTTGAATTAGGTTCTTTTGAAGGGGTGGATGGCAAACGCACAGTTTCTCTGAACACTCGTGGAATTGAAGTTAGAGGAATGATAAATCGAAAGGTGAGTTTTTATACTTTCATCACGGAGAATCAAGCCATCATGCCTGATTTTGTCAAGGAATTTACCGATGATTATAACCAAAATCAGCTACGAAAAGCAGGCGTAAGATTGCCAGGAATGCCAGGGGAAGGGCTCGTAAAGGAATTTAAAAATGATCCGTACAGTGCCGATTTCTTCTCTGCAAGAGCTTATGTAACTTTTCAGGCAACCAAAAATATTCAACTTCAATTCGGGCATGATAAAAATATTATTGGTAATGGTTTTCGTTCAATGGTTTTGTCGGATAATGCTGCACCTTATCTGTTTTTAAAATTGAATACTACAATCGGTGCGTTTCAATATCAAAATCTATTTACGCAGTTGGTTTATACGGGCTTCAAACCCAACGATCAAATTTTTCCGAGAAAATACATGACTATGCACCATTTAAGTGTAAATGTATCGAAAAAATTGAATATTGGTTTTACAGAAAGTGTTGTCTTTCAGCGAGATAGCACCACTGGAACTGGATTTGACTTAAATTATCTTAATCCTGTAATATTCTACCGATTTGTGGAAAGTTTTCAAGGAAGTGCCGATAATACCTTTGTAGGATTTGATTTTAAGTGGAATTTTATGAAGAAATTTTCTTTATATGGACAATTCATGTTGGATGAATTTAACTCAAAAGAATTTTTTAAAAGCACAGGATTTTGGGCAAATAAGTATGGCGTTCAAGCAGGATTGAAATATATTGATGTTTTTGGAATTGAGAATTTGGATTATCAAGTAGAATTAAATTCGGCTCGCCCCTATACGTATAGCCATTATGATGATGCTAATTATACGCATTACAACCAAACATTAGCCCATCCATTGGGAGCAAATTTTGATGAATGGTCGCACATTATTCGTTGGCAACCCATCAAAAAATTGCAATTAACGGCAAGAGTAATTTACGCTAATGCAGGGGAAGATAGAACAATAAATGAAAATTGGGGAGGTAATATTCTAAAAAGCTACGATACGAAGAGTAGGAAAGTACTCTATAACGACCTCTACGGCAATTATACTGGACAAGGAAGGAGTACAGTTACAACCATTTTAGATTTTAGAGCATCTTATCAAATTAAACATAATCTTTTCATCGAAGCACATTATATGAACAGAAAATATGATAGTGCCGTTGATAAATTGGATTACACAAATACGGTTTCTTCTTTTGGCATTCGATGGAATGTGGCGGCGAGACAGATGATTTTTTAGATTAAAATAACATTTAAGAGGCGATATTTCTTATAGTAGAAATATCGCCTCTTTTTCTTTATTTCCAATTAATAAAAGGTCCTTTTAATCGTAAAAAATCACCTTTGCTGTCGTTAAAATAAGAATAATTATTTCCATCAGCATTGACAAAAACAATAAAATATTCGTTCAAGGGAGCATTTTTATACAAAACTCCAATCGACTTTCCATCGGGACTCCAACACATATCATACAAATCTTTGGTTGTGAGATTAATTACTTTGTTTGGAATCTGAGTGGAATTTGTTCCGTCAATATTCATTGTAAAGAAAGCTGTTCCTGCCGCATATAACACTTTGTTATTAACGCTTACTCTTGCTTCAACCACTGGTTTAGTATAAATAGTTGTAACCTTGTCTAAATTCGCTGAAACAATATTTATACCTCCACCTTTCCTTGGCATCACTAATTCTCCGCTTGGTGTCCAACCTGCACCCCAAGTATTTTGGTTGTCGCAGTCAAATGTTTTTAATTCATTGCCAGTTTTAACATCAATGACTGAAATGAGCGGGTAAGGGTTTACGTATGCAGGGTCGAATACGCTGGAATGAAGCATATATTTACCCGTGAGAACAATTTTTGTTCCATCTGGTGACAGCATTCCGTACCAGTATTCACCAATTGCCCACTTTTTACCCGATGATGAATTACCCTTATATTTGACAACAATATTGCCTTTGTTATCCAAAATATCCACATTTGGATAACTTTCATTATAATCAAAAGAATTATTTTTGTATAAATAAAGGGTGTTTGAAGAATTACCCGACAACACAAAAGAAGTAGAATAGGTATAAGTTGATAAAGTTTTAGCGGTAGCAATATCAATAAAATCAATACTCTTATCAACCAAGCTATTTACGATAGTTCCTTTAAAATTCGCATTTGGATTTGGAATATCGGGTTGAGGGAAATCGGACTTTTTCTCAAATTGGAGGGTATTGGTTGTTCCATCAGCGGCTTTTGTAGCAATTATTAAAATGCAAGTTCCTCGCTGAATTTTATAATATCCTTCTGCATCTCCTAAATAGCCCGTGAACTTCACTTTTTTAGTTGTATTGTCTTGCTTATAAGTTCCCGATTTTTTTAAATCTAAAAATTCATAAGACCCGTCTTTTTTAATACTCAATCTTCCAAAAGGACTTGGGTAAAATTGAAGACTTGGTTCAAATTTCCATTCCCAAGAGTTAATAAAAATATTATAGGTATATTGGTATTGCGACCCGCCAACCACATTAAATGAACTATATTCACCCACTTCTGGAACATTTGTGTTAGACTGTGGCGTTACGTCGGTTGTTGCATCGGTGGATTTACACCCTGTGATTTGTAACCCAATTAATAGAATAATCAATAACCTTTTCATAGATTTGGAATTATTTATGGATGTTTTCAGCCTCAATTTTTATTGGCATTAATCTTTGTTCCTCCTGAATCAAGCGTTAGAACAGTTCCACTTAATGCACCAATTTTCACGGTTGCATTACTTGTTTCATACACCTCAATGGTGCTTCCATTTTGCTTTATGTCGAAATTTCCCGAATCAGAATCTTGACTTTTAACGCCATTGATAGTTGTGTATAAAATAAGTGAATATGAGACAGTTGTAGTTGAAACTTTTGATATTGTTAGTGTTGCGTTTGCTTGAACTCCATTTTGATTTAAGGGCAAATTAAACGATTGCCCATTGGCTGAAATAAAGGTCACTGTATAATTCCCTGCAATTTTATCGGCAATGTTGGCAGGGTTTATTTCGTCTGATTTTTTACAATTCGTAAACATCACGAAGGAAAAAAGGAAAAGAAAAATGCGAATTGTTAATTGAGTTTTCATGTCTTTATGAGTTTAAATTATAATAATAAATTTATAAGTATCTTTAAATCAAATAATTAGCAAAAATATGCGGTCTTAAAATTTATACCCAACTCCAAAAGAAAAAGCATTGGGTCCTGGGGAGGTATAATAATAATCACTTGATGATGCGGCACCGTTATACCTAAACGAAACGTCGATGTGTTCATTGAAAGTTACGCCTGCTCCGAATGTATAATTAAATTGCGTATTTGTGCCTTCGCCAATGCCAATTCCGATACCCGCCAAACCAACGCAATACAGTTCTGCACTATCCGAAACGGGGGCAATAAATTTGATTCCAGGCATTACTCGGGCAACGATATAGCTTGTCCCGTAATAATAATAATCGTCCTTTCCAGTGAAATAATTAAAGGTTCCGTTAATGGCAATATTGAGTCCTGAACCGCCAATGGGAATATCCGTTTCATCTCCAATAAAGAAGCCAATGCCCTGTGAATCAGCGAAATAGCCAGTTGGTAGCGAGATTCCACCGTAAATCATACTTCTCACATACGAGTTGCCATAATTGCTCACGGGAGCTTTACGGACAGGGGCAGAACGGTAGCGTGGAGGTGCTTCCGAGCGATATTGAGGTTGTGCTTCCGTGCGAGGTTCAGCGTAAACTGTTCTTGTAACGGGACGGGGAGCGGGGGCAACTCTGGGCGTACTTGAAGTTTGATTAAAAACGTCTTTTGAGCCGTTGGCATAACGAATCATGAAGATTTTTGACTTTTCGATGCCATACGATGGACCCGTTTTGTTCTCGAATTTTTTGTATTTTATTTGGTCGGATAAGACTTCTACGACCATTGATTTTATTTCATCACCAGATTTTAAAATGATGATGTCTTGGGCGTAAATTTTTGCTACATTGAGCAATAAAAGCAGAAGCAATAATGACTTTTTCATGGGGCGTTTGTTTAACGTTTTGTTATGTCAAAGGTAGGATGACATTCAAAGCCACACAATACTGAAAAAGTAGTATATTGTTGGTAAATCAGCGGGTTAAATTGGCACCGCAGCGATTGTTATGGTTATTCCAAACAATATTTTACTTATTTTTAAGCGGCATTTTTTAGTATTTCATCTGATTTTACAAAGTTATCCACATAAGGAGTTTGACTTTTTATTACTGCTACAGCTCTTAAAACTAACT
>JANXML010000234.1 GCA_025354645.1 Arcicella sp.
TTTTACTTTCGGGATGTTTGTTTTCTAATTATGACCAATTCCTATCGTTCAATCTATCCATTTCCCTTTTTGCAATTTCAGCTCCTTTAAATTTGCGAAAATTCAAAACCGCTGGACGTGAATCAAGGGTGTCGCCAGTATCATTTCCAGGCTCATTTGGGTCATCGGGGCGAATAACTTTGTATTTGAATTTAATTAATGGAAGATCATCAGAGCCTAAAAGTGTCATGTCTTTCAAGGCAGCTTGTTCGACTAAACTGTTAATTAAAAGGAAAATTTTGTAATCATTATCCAAAACTTCATTCGTCAGAATATCATTAGAAACTCTAAACGCATAACCAATCACATTTGGATTGGTCTCATCAATTCGTTCTTGGTCGGCAGAACAATTAATGATAATAATATGCCAATCAATTTCATTGCTATTGTCCGTTTTAATAAATGAAATGGCATCTTGAAGGGGCGATATATTGCGTACACCACCATCTGTAAGGTTTTTTGTAGTAATTAATTGTCCATTTTCTCTGAAAGTAATGGTATCGATGTATGGAAAAACCATTGGAAGTGTTGCCGAAGCCAAAACCGCTTTTGCCAATTCTTCGTCAGAATCAAAATCTTTGGGTTGGGGCGAATGATATTTTCCATCAACCAAAGAAGCAAAACCCATCGTGAAAGGGATTTTGAATTTACTTCTTTTTATTTGTTGTGAAAGTGTAATACGAAGTGGTTGGCTATCAGCAATTGATTTTATTTGATCAAATCGTTGCCCGATAGAATCCAACAGTTGTTGTTTTTTAAATATAAACTTAAAGGCTAAACTCAACGTGGATTCGGGCAGGATTTTCTGGAGAATATTATCAAATCTTGCTTTAATTTTAGCACCTTGTACTTCCACTAAATCAGAAGTATAAATTTGATTAGAGCCTTTTGTTTCAACGTCATTCCATAGTTTTTTTAATCCCTCAAAGTCTTCCATTGCCAAAAAAGAACCATTCAAAGCTCCGACAGAAACACCCGCAATAAAGTCAAATTTTGGATTCATCACTATTGTTCCATCATTATGACGTATGCCATTTTCGAAAAGATATTGTAAAGCTCCTACTTGAAAAGCTCCTTTAAACCCTCCCCCACTCAAAACGAGTGCATATTTTTTTTGATTTGCCATAATTAAGGTAAGTTAGTTTTAAACAATTAGTCGAATTACATGATAATAAGGCAACAATTTTGTACAATTACTTAAAATATAAGCAAATATCTAATTTGTTTTAATGCAAATTGACCTTTATTTTTGAAGAAAATTAACCACAATTTCATGTCAAATACTCAAGACAAGCTTTATCAGATTGCTCTCACACTTATTCCAAAAATCGGCGATGTGCTTGTTCGTCAATTAATTAGCTATTGCGGTTCAGCAGAACAGGCTTTCAAAACTCCCATTCCAAAACTCCTGAAAATTCCAAATATTGGTCAAGTTATTGCTCAAAATATGCAGGATAAATCTGTATTGGAAAACGCCTGGAAAATCATTCAAGAGGCTGACAAACAGCAAGTTGATTTGTTGTTTTATACCGATAAAAGTTACCCGAATCGTTTAAAACAATTATACGATTCGCCAGTACTTTTATATTACAAAGGTAAGGCAGATTTGAATTCACAAAAAACCGTTGCCATTGTGGGAACTCGACAATCAACAGAATACGGAAAATATACTACTGAGCACATTATTCAAGAATTATCTTCGTATAATCCATTGATTGTTAGTGGCTTGGCTTATGGAATTGATATTATTGCTCATAAATCTTGCTTGAAAAATAATGTACCAACTATTGGCGTAATGGCAAGTGGAATAGACTTAATTTATCCGTATCAACACAAAAATACGTCGATTCAGATACAAGAAATGGGTGGAATTTTGACGGAACAAACTTTCGGAACTCAACCTGACCCTCGATTTTTCCCCCAGAGAAACCGAATCATTGCGGGTATGGCTGACGTAACAATTGTGGTGGAAGCAGCCGTAAAAGGAGGGGCGTTAATCACTGCAGAATATGCAAATAATTACCATAGAGACGTTTTTGCAGTCCCAGGACAGATTGGAAAGTCTTTTTCGGAAGGTTGTAATAAACTCATAAAAGAGAATAAAGCCCATATTTATACGAACATTAAAGATGTTATTGAAACCTTGAATTGGGATATGGCAGGACATGAAAAAAATAAAAATCAAATGACTGAAATAGATTTTTTAGATTTCACGGAAGAAGAAAGTTCAGTAATGGCATTGCTACACAAAAATCAAGAAATGCATATTGATGATATGGCTTGGCAATCCCAAATTAGTATGGCAAAATTGTCTTCATTGCTCTTAAATCTTGAATTTCAAGGACATATTAAGTCATTAGTCGGGAAGAAATATAGGATGGGAAATTAGATTTTAGAGGTTTAAAATTAGAGGTTAGCCCGAATTTTATTCAATAGCTAACCTCTAATTCTCAACCCAAAAAACTGCAAAAATTACTGATGAAAACTTTTACCAATAAATTCCAAAGCTGGAATAATTCCCGTTCGCCAATAATCCCACGTATGTCCGCCATCACGCACACGAAATTCGTGCGAAATTTTCTTTTCTGTCATTGCAATATGCAATAAACAATTTCCTTTCGTCAAGAAATCATCATCACCACAATCAATCCAATATTTCACTTTTTTCAAGTCATCTGCCGATTTTGTTTCTACCATTTTCAGAGCAGAATTATCATACCAAGCGGTTGAAAGTCGTTCTTTTCCTTTCAGCTCTTTACAAAAAAGTTGTCCCAGCGTTCTGTCCCAATTTGCTGTGGGCGTAGTTTCTATGGCATTATCATCCCAAATGGCAGCACTCAAAGGAGCAACAGCGGCAAATAATTCTGGGTATTTTAAAGCATAATTCAATGAGCCAAAACCTCCCATCGAAAGCCCCGCAATGCCCCTATATTTCTTTTGAGCCTTTATTTTATACATTTTTTCAATATTTGGCATAAATTCTTTCATGAAAAAATCTTCGTATTTTTCTTTTCCATCGTAAGAATTCATGTACCAACTCACGCCTCCGTCGGGCATCACAATAACCATTGGTGGAATTGTTCCATCGGCAATTGCCTTATCGGCATAACGATTAATTTCACCAAATTGCAACCAACCCGTGTCATCATCCGAGTATCCATGCAAAAGATAAACGACAGGATAGTTCCGCTCAGAAGTTTCATAACCCGCTGGCAAATAAATAGTATATCGTACATCTTTATTCAAAATGGCACTTTTAATTATTTTACCTTCCGAGACTTTCCCCATCGTTTGAGCAAAAAGATTTGAAGAAAAAACGGTCATTAATAAAAAGAATATTGTTTTTTTCATGGTAATTATTTTAAGATTTGAAGAGTAAATAACGTAAATATTCTGGTAAATAAGAAAGGACTTGTCTGCCTTCATAGCATACAAGTCCTTTCTTAACTTTAATCTAAGCCTTGACCGAAATGATTATTCATAAATATAGTTAGACTATGAGGTCAATCTTTCATTTTGAAGTACGTTACACAGCCCATTCAGCAGGATTATTCCGCCATTCATGAAGCGTAATTAATTGACTTTCAGAAACATATTTTTGTTTAACAGCTTCGCCAATCAAAGTATCATAATCACTTAATGAATAAAATTTTAAGTTTTTTTCGGCAAAATTACTTTTGGCAATTTCAAATCCGTAAGTAAAAATTGATACCATTCCCAGCACATTTGCTCCTGCTTCACGCAACGCATCAACGGCTTTCAAAGAGCTTCCGCCCGTGGAAACTAAATCTTCCACTAAAACCACTTTTTGCCCTGCCTTGATATACCCTTCAATTTGATTACCCATACCATGTTTTTTAGGTTCGGGACGGACATAACAGAAGGGTAATTCTAACCAATCCGCTACTAAAGCACCTTGGGCAATTCCCGCAGTGGCAACACCCGCAATGATATCAACATCAGCAAAATATGCCTGTACGGCAGATGAAAGCCCATTTTTTATAGCAGACCGAACTTTGGGATATGAAAGCGTAATGCGATTATCACAATAAATTGGAGAATTCCAACCTGATGCCCATTTAAAAGGTCGATCAGGATTTAGCCTAACGGCTTTGACTTCGAGCAACATCGAAGCCACATTTTCAGCAAGAGTACGTTGTGCCATTTGGTGGTTTTATTAAATCTTATTGCAAAAATAGAAACTCTAAGGTAATGTTTCGTTACAAAAGTTTAATTTTGTTCCTTATTCATGAACAAACTCAAAGTAATGACTATTTTTATCAACGAATTTATTATCAAAATTATTGGTCACAAGAAGGCTCAAACGCTATCTACAACCGAATTTGACCATTTGATTGATGCCCAATTGGAATCTATTAAATCACAGGATTTAGAAGGTCATG
>JANXML010000267.1 GCA_025354645.1 Arcicella sp.
ATTTAATCGTTTGATTATCAGGGGTGTAAACCTTGTCAACGGCACAGGTTCACCCATGCAAGGACCTTGTGATATTGTCGTGGAAAAAAATAAAATCGTTGAAATAAAAGTCGTGGGTTATCCAGGCGTTCCGATTGACCCGAAGAATCGTCCGCAATTAAATTCGGGCGACAAGGAACTGGATTGCACGGGTATGTATATGCTCCCTGGTTTTGTGGATATGCACGGACACATCGGCGGAAAACAACAGGGAACACCCGCTGAATATGTCTATAAATTATGGCTTGGACACGGCATCACTACCATCCGTGACCCTTCGGCGGGTAATGGTTTGGACTGGACACTCGACCAAAAAATGAAATCTTCCAAAAATGAAATTACTGCCCCTCGGATTTTGGCTTATACCGCCTTCGGGATGGGTTCAAAAGAATCAATCACCACCGCAGAGCAAGCTCGAACGTGGGTGGAAGAAAACGCAAAAAAGGGAGCAGACGGTGTAAAATTCTTCGGAGCAAGACCCGAAGTAATGGATGCAGCTCTGCGGAGAAACAAAGAATTAGGCTTGCGTTCTGCCTGTCATCACGCACAGGTGGACGTAGCTCGTTGGAACGTTTTAAGTTCGGCTCGGGCGGGTTTAACTTCGATGGAACACTGGTACGGGCTTCCAGAAGCACTTTTTGATAATCAGACCATTCAAGATTATCCCGCTGATTATAATTATTCAAACGAGCAAAACCGTTTTGAAGAAGCAGGAAAATTATGGAAGCAGGCAGCAAAACCTGGCTCAAAACGTTGGAATGAAGTCATGGACGAATTATTGAAATTAGATTTCACGATTGACCCAACTTTCAATATTTATGAGGCAAATCGTGAGTTGATGTTGGCTCGTCGCTCGGAGTGGCATGAGGAATATACGTTGCCTCAATTGTGGCGTTTTTATCAGCCTTCGAGGGTTTCGCATGGTTCATATTGGCAAGAATGGGGAACGGAACAGGAGGTTCAATGGAAGGAAAATTATAAACTTTGGATGGCTTTCGTGAATGAATATAAAAATCGAGGTGGAAGAGTGACAACGGGTTCGGATTCGGGTTTTATTTTTCAATTATACGGTTTTGCCTACGTGCGTGAATTGGAATTGTTGCGTGAGGCAGGTTTTCATCCTTTGGAAGTTATCAGAGCTGCAACCCTCAAAAGTGCCGAGGCGTTGGGCATGGCAGATAAAATTGGTTCAGTCGAAGTTGGGAAATTGGCAGATATGGTCATCATGGAAGAAAATCCTTTAAAAAATTTGAAGAATCTTTACGGAACGGGTGCTATTAGATTAACTGAAAAAAACGAAGTCGTTCGAGTGGGTGGCGTAAAATATACCATCAAAGACGGTGTGATTTATGATGCTAAAAAACTCTTAGAAGATGTGAAAAAGATTGTTGCTGATGCCAAAAAGAAGGAAAATTTTGAGATTTTTCAACCTGGCATGGAGAAAAAAAGTAGCGGGAAAGTGCAGGGGAGCAAGGAGTGAAATTTCATAATTTTGGTTTTGTCATAACGCTTGCTGGGTTTTGAACCCAGCCAGCGTTAAAATTGTATTCTCTAAAATTTTACATCCGAAAAGGTATGTTTCACCCTAAATTTCCCCACCACCATTTTATCTTTAATATTTGGGTCATTCTGCTTATTATCTCCTCCAAAAACTTTTACATTAAACGTTCCCGTGATGATTCTACCGTCTGAAACTTTTTCTGTTTTCGTTATCACAAAAGCGTTTGGAACGGGCGTAGAAGTGGCAGGAGAGCCTTTATCGAAACTGTTGAAGACATAATTTTTCTTAGGATAATTCTGCAATGAGATGCTCCCCTGCGTGATTTGCTCATCATAATTGGTTGAACCCGAAGGCGTTGAGGATGGTTTCGTCATGTCGGCGGTTGTGGTCAGAACTACTGAAATTTCTCCATAATTACCCGCCATAATCTTGAAAGTTGGTTTGAGTAAAGCGGTATTATAAGACGTGGAAACATCGTCGGGTTTGATGTTTACGGCTTTGCCATCAATGGTAAAAATAAAGTAAAAATCATCCTGATTTACAGCTTGATTTATTTCAGATGTGTCAGTGCTTTTTTCGGTTTTGCTATTGCAACTATAAAAGGTTGAGAGTACCAAGCAGATGATTAAAAATGTGTTCTTTTTCATTTTATTTTGATGTATTATTTCTGTCCAAATGTCTTTTCTTGAATAGTATTTGCCGTTATTTCTCCTTGAGATTTTGGTTTTCCATACGCCTCTGGACTCATATATTTTCCTTTATTTTTCTCCTCTTTTTCAACTTCTGCCACAAAAGGAGCATATTGCATATTGCGGTCATT
>JANXML010000284.1 GCA_025354645.1 Arcicella sp.
TCGTTCAATATTTTTTTTAACTTAAAATTTTTAACAAGTGACTAAGGCAGACGTAATCGTAGAAATTTCAGACAAAACTGGCATCGACAAAGCAGATGTATCAAGTGCAATTGAGTCTTTTTTCTCAGTAATCAAAGACAATCTTGCGAAAGGAGAAGCTGTTTATGTAAGAGGGTTTGGTAGCTTCGTAAACAAAAAAAGAGCTCATAAAATTGCTCGTAACATTTCAAAAAATACTACAATTGAGATTCCAGAACATTTTATTCCAAGTTTCAAACCTGCGAAAATATTTGTTGAGCAAGTGAAATCTAACGCAAAATAAAAATTAGAGTATTTAAGTTTATGAGTTGAAAGTTTATGAGTATTTTTTTTCATACAAAACATTTACTCATAAACTTATTTACGCTAAACTTATAAACTTGAAAAAAATGCAAAAGTCTTTTATAGTAATCGTTGTCATAGCAGTCGCCACAATTGGTGGTTTATATAACCTCCCAAAAGTGGTAGTAGATAATGAAAAAAAGACCCTTCAACAACCCGCAAAAGAAAACGCAGCAGCAACTGCTAATCGTGATAAAAACGTAAAATCTGATGCTCCAATAGTAACAGAAAATCATACAGAATCATTAAACGCAGAACAGCAAAAAATGATTACTAACTTGAGGGAAGTTTACGCAAAGAGTACTGGTAAGAGCAAAATTAAAGCATCTGATGAACTAATTATTCAATTTGTAAAGTATACTCGCTACGATAGTGCAGCCTATTATGCCAATGAAATAGCTAAAATTGAGCCTTCAGAAAATAATTTAATGAAAGCGGGAGGCTTGTATTATGAAGCCTTTACTTATGCCCTTGAAAGTGATAAGACCGTGAAAATGGGAGAACTAACTCGTGGAATTTATCAAAAAGTATTGGATAAAAACCCGAATAATCTCTTAGCAAAAACCAATATGGCAATGACCTACACCGCTACTCAAACGCCTATGCAGGGAATTATGATGTTGCGAGATGTGATTGCAAAGGAACCAGATTACGAACCAGCGTTGTTTAGTTTGGGAATACTTTCGATACGGTCGAATCAATTTGGAAAAGCTGTTGACCGCTTTAAACAAATTCTCCGAAATAATCCTGCCAATTCAAAGGCGGCCTTAAATTTGGGATATTGTTTAGCAGAATTAGATAGAAAAGAAGAAGCACAGCAAATTTTAGAGAAAGTCCTCGCTACTAGCAAAGACCCTCAAGAAAAAGCTGCTGCTAACGATATTTTATCAAAAATCAAGTAAGGGATTAAGTTGTAAATATTTTGTTCTAACTTTGAACCATAATTATTTATCACTGAATATCTAAAAATAAATATTTTTAACATTTAAAACTTTTAAAATCATGCCTTGCGGAAAGAAAAGAAAGGGACACAAGATCTCAACGCACAAAAGAAAAAAGCGTCTTAGAAAGAATAGACATAAGAAGAAATAGATTTAGGGATTAGGAATTAAAGATTAGAGATTAGGAGGTTAGGTTTTGGATTTTAAATATTAGGGATTAGTTAAATAATACCCAATAAATTTAATTTTATTCTGACAATCTGATATCTAATACCAATAACCTAACACCTTTATAAAACAGGCAAAATTCATAAAATGAAATTTGCCTGTTTTGTCATTTTTGTGAGATTGTTGTCTTGAAAAAATAATTTAGTTACTTAATGGTTTTATTATCAATCATTTAAGTAACTATTGGTTATGATATTTGGTGAAAATAGGTTGTGGGTGTTAGATGTTAGGTAAAATTAACATACTAATTTTTGAATAAGTTATTATTCATGCTCCTTCTAATAAATCCAAGCACGTGACCCACATTTAAAAGTCAATCTAAGAAAAATATTATAGACAAATTTTTTCCTTTAATTATTTACTTAGGGTTAGGATTAGATTTTATGGTTTAGTTTTTTAACATTATTACACTTTTAGCAACATTATTATTTAGTGTAAAATGATACAATCATAATCAATTAAATACTTATCTTCTCCATTTCTCTTTCAATAATAATTTTCCTAATTTAGAAATCGAATATCCTTTTCTCAATAGGCTCGAACGCATCTATAATTAATTGATTATTAGTAACTTAACTCAATACTCACACCGACAACTGTTCTCATTCTTTCATTTCTAAATGCTTAATTCACCTGTGAGTAACGAATTAATTATCAATTCGACTCCCAAAGGTGATCGCATTGCTTTGTTGCAAGACAAACGCATTGTGGAGTATCACTTAGAGGAGTCCGAACCACACTTTTCTGTTGGAGACATATATCTCGGAACAGTTAAGAAGATGGTCACGGGATTGAATGCTGCCTTCATTGATATTGGATACGAAAAGGATGCTTTTCTCCATTATCATGATTTAGGCCCCAATATCAATTCCTTAAACAAATTTACGAAGGAAGTTATCGCTGAGAGAATCAAATCTGGACGTTTAGATAACTTCAAATTAGAGCCAGAGATTGACAAGCACGATAAAATTGACAAAGTATTAAGTAAAAATACCTTGGTTTTAGTGCAAGTCGTCAAAGAACCTATTTCAACAAAAGGTCCTCGTTTATCGTGCGATATTTCTATTGCAGGACGTTATACGGTTCTTGTTCCTTTTTCGAATGGGGTAAATATCTCAAAAAAAATTACGGCAAAAACCGAACGTCAACGTTTACAAAGATTGATGTCTTCGATTAAACCTGCCAATTTTGGGGTAATTGTTAGAACAGTCGCCGAAGGCAAAGAAGTGGATGAATTGGATAAAGATCTCCGTGAATCAATTGCCAAATGGGATGCGGGAATGGCAGCCTTAAAAAGTGCCAAACCTAGAGATAAAATAATCGGAGAGATGAGTCGAGCAACTTCAATGTTGCGTGATTTGTTGAATGAAAATTTCGATAGTGTGGTAGTCGATACACCCGAATTGTATCAAGAAGCTCGTAATTATGTTTTAAATATTGCTCCCGACAAAGAAAAAATTGTCAAGTTGCATCAAGGCAAAACGAAGGTTTTTGAACAGTTAGGAATTGAAAAACAACTCAAAATGTTGTTTGGACGTTCGGTAAGTTTGCCACAAGGCGGTTATTTAATTGTTGAACATACGGAAGCATTACACGTAATTGATGTCAATTCGGGTAATAAATCTAATAGTGAAGCAGATCAAGAAGCTACGGCTTTGAGTGTAAATCGGGAATCAGCCAAAGAAATTGCTCGTCAGTTGAGATTGCGAGATATGGGTGGAATTATCGTCATTGACTTTATTGATATGAAGAAAGCTGAAAACAAAAAGCTAATTCAGGATATCATGAAAGAAGAAATGAAAACCGACCGTTCGAAATACACAATTTTGCCTTTGACAAAGTTTGGTTTGATGCAGATTACACGCCAACGTGTACGTCCAGAAATGAATGTGATAACGGCAGAAAACTGCCCAACTTGCGGGGGAACTGGAAAAATTACGGCAAGTATTGCAATTTCAGACATAATTGAACATCATTTGGAGCATATCTTGGAAAATCAAAATGAGAAGAAACCAACGATTATTATGCACCCGTTCTTGCAAGCATACTTCACGAAGGGCTTTCCTTCGATACGAATGAAGTGGTATTTTAAGTATAAAACATGGGTAAAAATTATTGTCGATACCTCTTTTGGAATTACAGATTTCAAGTTTTTGAACGACCATAATGAACCGATTGAGTTGATTGGATAAAATTTAGAATAAAAAATAGCCTGATTATCGTAAGATGATCAGGCTATTTTTTTTGAAAATGGCAAAGTATTTTTTTAATAAATAACTTGTTCTTTTAAATAAAATTATTTCAAATATTTATTAAACCAAGTCAAATATCGCTCAAAACGGTCTTTTTGAAAACTTGGATTGGTTATTCCATGAAATTGTCCTGGATAAATAATTAATTCTGTTGGAATTCCCAATGATTTAAAGGCTTGATACATTTGCTCACTTCCCACCGATGGCACATTAAAATCACTTTCGCCTACCATAAATTGTGTAGGTGTTTTAATGCGGTCAGCTTTCAAAAATGGGTAAGATAATGCCACATATTTGTCAAAATTCTTCCACGGCGAACCCAATTCATTCTCATACTGCAAAATATATTGGTCAACACCGTACATTGACGAAACCATCGCAACGCCCGCCCCGCTCGAAGCCACTTTGAAACGAGTATCCGAAGCAATCGTATAATCCGTTAAAATACCGCCGTAACTCCATCCGCCAATACCTAATTTATCGGAGTCCGCAATACCATTTTGAACTACATAATCAGCGGCTCCCAAAATATCTAAGACTTCTTTATTTCCCCAATCTCCCGAAATTATTTTGCAATAATCCAGTCCTCGACCATTTGAACCACGATAATTAACTGCCACAACATTATAACCTGAAGCCGCTAACATCTGACGAGACATATCAAAACTAAATTCATCTTGTGCCACTGGACCACCGTGAATGAAAAATATGGTTGGCAATTTTGCACCTTTCACTGCATTGAATGGGCGATATAAAATATTAGAAACCATTGCTCCATCTTTACTTTTTGAGGTAAATCCTTCGACCGATGCTAAGTTTAAATTTGCTAAAAAATCATCTTGGTGTTTCGTTAAACGTCGAGGATTTCCATTTTCTAATACATAAATCTCAGTTGGAAGTTGTGGGTCACTCATGGTTGTTAAGAAACTGCCCGATGGATGTTTTTCTAAGCTATTAAAACTACGATTTCCACTGGCAATTTTAGTCATTTTACCATCCGAAACACTAAATTGAGCTACGTATTTAGTTCTATCGTCGGTTACCAAAGCCATAATTGAAGCTCCATCTTTCGACCATTGAGGATTGCCCACGGGTCTATCCAATGATTTTGTTAATAATTTTGGTTCTCCCCCATCTTTTGAAATCACGCATAAAATAGATTGATCATACATAATATAATTTTCTGAAGATGTTGTTCTGAGGTAAGCAATTTGCTTACCATCTGGACTCCATTCTGGCGAAAAATCTCTGCCCGACCAAGTAGTAATTTGCTTCATTTGAGCATTTGCTTTCGCATCCATTACCCAAATATCGGCATTGGCATTACGGTCTGGGTCATCAGTATGATTACTCAAAAAGGCAATTTGAGAACCATCAGGCGACCATCTTGGAGAACTTTCATCGTAATTTCCTTTGGTGAGCGTATCCAATTTTTTCGTTAAAATATCGAATAAATATAAATGGACAGGTTTTTTGGTTAAATATCCTTCCACATCTTGCTTGAATTTATAACGATCCAAAACAATTGGTTTTGGCGTTTTCACTTTTGAAGTATCGCTTGGTGTTTTCATCACCAAAGCAATCTTTTTCCCATCAGGTGACCATGCGTAATCTGACAAATCACCTTTTTTCAAATCAGTTAATTGCTTAGCTTCACCTCCACGCCTATCCATCAGCCAAATTTGGCTACTGGTCAATCCATTCCGAGAAGATACAAAAGACAAAAATTTACCATCGGGACTCCAACGGGGTTGCGACTCACCATCAGGTGTATGGGTAAGTTGAATAGATTCTTTACCATCCCAAGAAACCATCCAAATATCCGAATTTCGCTTATTTTTCACCGAGTCAACCGTTGAAAGTGTATAAGCTACCCAGTTGCCATCGGGTGAAATTTGCGGGTCGCCTAAATTCTGTAAACGGTAAACATCGGAGGGTTTTAAAGGGCGTTTTGTGGGAGTTTGAGCCAATAAAAGGGAAGAAAAAAGGCAAAAAATTCCGCCAATTAGTAGGTTTTTTTTCATATTTGGTAATTGGGTTTGTTGATGAATCGGGAATTGATAATGTATAATATATTCGTATCTGTATTATGAATTCATTACAAAATATTAAAAAGAAAAGAATATCAATAATTTGAGTTGAAAAAGTTAAATTACTGTTAGTATGATTCAGTTCTACTCTTGTATGACAGCTACTCTAATCCAAGAATGAAATGCTTCAAAAAAATGTCTACTATTTTCGAATTCATTTATTTCTTCTGTTTCGTTATTAATTAATCCAATTATTGTTTCAGCATTTGTAATAATATTCTTCCAAACAATATATAATTGTTCTCCCAATGGATGTATTTTTATTCTCTTATCTCCATTAGTAAGTATAATTTCTTCTAAATTACGCATGGTCTCTATTGGAATATAGGCATTTATTAAAAATTGTAGATTTATATAATAGTTTTTAAGATTTGCCAAGTCATGTTTATTTTGGATAAAAACATCTGAGGAATTTTTCAATAAAATCAAGTTAAAATAAATTTGAGAATACCTAAAGCGATGAATATAGTTTTCTGAATATCCAAATGTCAGTATATTTCTAAAAATGTAAATAATTGCATCAGTACCTCTGAAGTGGTAACTACTATAAACATCATCTTTAATATCAATCTCTAAAAAAAAGAGTGACATTTTATTCAGAAAGTTAATAGATTCTTTATAGTTATCATTTTTGAAAATTTTAACGTCTTCAGCTTCAAATCTTTTTTTAAATTCATTATTCATAGATATTTGCTCTCTAAGAGTTAAATAAATTAACCCTGCACTAATAAGTGCAATAAATGGACCAGTTGTTCCTCCAATCATATCCCCAATCTCGTTAGGCTTGCCCCAGTTTATTTTAAAATAATTTAGCCAAGTCAATTGGGTAACAATATAAGGCAAAAAGATCAGAGCTAAAAAGCCTACAGTAATAAGCGAAATTGCAATTATATCTATTCTTGTCCGTTCTTTGAAAGAAAAATTCATAGTTTTTTGATAATGAGGTAATTATTTTTATATTTTCACCCTAAAGTATAGTATATTTCTCTTAAAATCTATCACCCCTTCTCCTCAATCAACTTCTTCAAGCCCAACATTTCATCCCGCAAACGGGCAGCAACCACAAAATCTAACTCTTTGGCGGCTTTTTCCATATCAGACTGTACTTTTTTGACTTGTTTTATGAGTTCGTCTTTCGTCATATATGCCACCACAGGGTCGGCAGCCATTTGTATTTCTTGCGGTTCAGTATAATATTTTAAGTTCTTTATTGGCTTGCCCATCACATCCGCAATGGATGTTTGCTCCATAATTTTCTCTTTCGATTTCAAGATGGTTCTTGGCGTAATTCCGTTTTCTATGTTATACTCCATCTGAATGGCTCTTCTACGATTGGTTTCATCAATTGCCTTCTCCATCGAACCCGTAATGCGATCAGCGTACATCAAAACTTTGCCTCGGTCGTTTCGAGCCGCACGTCCAATCGTTTGTATCAAAGAACGAATATCTCTGAGGAAACCCTCCTTATCAGCATCCATAATTACTACCAAAGAAACCTCGGGTAAATCCAATCCCTCACGCAACAAATTCACGCCCACAAGTACATCAAATACGCCTAAACGTAATTCTCGTAAGATTTCAATGCGGTCTAAGGTTTTTACTTCCGAGTGAATATATTTACACTTCACCCCCACTCTTTCCAAATATTTTGATAATTCTTCTGCCATTCTTTTGGTTAAAGTTGTTATCAAAACTCTTTCCTCTCGCTTAATCCGTTCGTGAATTTCTTCTAATAAATCATCAATTTGATTGAGACTCGGACGTACTTCAATTTCAGGGTCAAGCAATCCCGTTGGACGAATAATTTGCTCGACCACCACGCCTTCCGAACGTCTCAATTCGTAATCTGCTGGGGTTGCCGATACATAAATCGTTTGTCCAGTAATATTCTCAAATTCTTGGAAAGTCAACGGGCGATTGTCCATCGCTGAGGGCAGGCGGAAACCATAATCAACCAAAGCCTCTTTTCGGGAACGGTCGCCTCCCCACATGGCCTTAATTTGGGGCATTGTGGCGTGACTTTCATCCACCACTAACAAGAAATCATCTGGAAAAAAGTCTAATAAACAGAATGGTCGTTGTCCAGGTTTTCGTTGGTCGAAATAGCGTGAATAGTTCTCAATACCAGAACAATAACCCAATTCTCGCATCATTTCCAAGTCAAATTCAGTGCGTTGTTTGATGCGGTCGGCTTCCAATGGTCTGCCTTCGCTTTCAAAGAATTTTATCTGAGCAACCAAATCATCTTGGATATAATTGATGGCATTCATTAGCACGTCACGACCCGTTACGAAAAGATTTGCGGGAAAAACAGCAATCATTTTTTCTTCCGAAATTTTCTTGCCAGTCTGCGGATTAATGCGATGAATCATCTCTATTTCATCGCCAAAAAACATAATGCGATACCCAAAATCTGCGTAAGGCAAACAAATATCAACGGTATCACCTTTTACTCGAAATGTACCACGAGTAAATTCTGCTTCCGTTCGTGAATACAGAATTTCAACTAAACGAAAGAGAAATTGATTACGAGAAATAATTTCACCCACGCCAAAACGAAGAATACTTTTACGATATTCCTCGGGGTTTCCCATTCCATAAATACACGATACAGAGGCAATTACGATAATATCACGCCGTCCAGACATCAACGAAGAAGTCGTGGAAAGTCTTAATTTATCAATTTCTTCGTTGATTTGAAGGTCTTTTTCAATGTAGGTATTGGTGGAAGCAATGAAGGCTTCGGGTTGGTAATAATCGTAGTAAGAGACAAAATATTCAACGGCATTTTCTGGAAAAAACTGTTTAAATTCACCGTATAGTTGAGCGGCAAGCGTTTTATTATGACTCAAAACCAACGTTGGGCGATTGACCTGAGTAATCATATTTGCCACTGTGAAAGTCTTTCCAGAACCTGTTACGCCCAACAAAGTTTGTGCTATTTCACCGTCTTGCACACCCTCCACGAGTTTTACAATTGCTTGGGGTTGGTCGCCTGTTGGTTTGTATTCTGAAGTTAATTTAAAGTCCATTTTTGAGCATTTTTGTAAAGAGTAAATTGGCAGAATTCGCAGTACCCTTATAGTCGAATTTTAGGATTTAGTTCACTATAAAGAAGGAGTCAAACTACGTAGCTTAACTCCTTTTTTATAATGAACACTCCACCCATTTAATTTACAAAATTGAATTTAATTCATCTAAATTATCATTTTTCAATTCTTCGATTTCTTGATGGTAATTTTTTGTTTCATTCAAATTCCAAAAAGCCATGTACAAATCAAATGGTGTTCCGCCTGATTTCACCCAATCGACAGTCATATCAAAAGCCACTTCCAAAAAGTTAGGAATATAAGTCATTCTACTATCGCTTCCTCTAATTCCAGTCTTTTTATCAATATCTTTACCTCGGTTCAAGAAAAGAAGTCTCTCATCATAAATGTATCTTCTTAGTTTCTCATTTTCTTTTCCTCTTGGCAAATTAGCCTTCGCTAACGCTATCATTCCATAAGTTAATTTATGTGATTTTTCTGGATCAGCTGTATCATTCAATAAAGTAGAATCAAAAGTTACGTCTTCTTCTCCTAACTCAATATCTGGAAAAAGATTTAATTGTTCTGCGTCAGACAATTCATTAGCCTTTTCGGATAGTTTTTTAATTTCATCAAAAATGTCTTTTTGAGATTTACGCTCAACGCTCTTTTTATTTTCTTCCATTAGTGATAAGTTAGTTATGAGTTACTAATCGTTTTTTAACTATTTCTATTTCTTGATAAATTGATTCTTTATCCCATGGGTGAGTTTTAACCACTTGAAGTGTTTTGTCAGGCTTTCCAAAGTATTTTTGATATAATCCATAAAAATCTTTTCCATTTTGTTTTTTCTCTTCGTAACAGTAAAAACTATAAATGATACTTGGATGTACTTTATTTTTTTCAGCATATTCAGCTACTAATGCAGGAGAATTAATGAGATGCTTTACAAAATCTAATTTCTCTTTTGGAAGTAACATCTCACGAGCAAAATAATCAGCATCATCTTCTCTCAATAAATAAATATCATTTTCACCAGTTAAATGATATTTCCAAGTTTTTAGTTCTTCAAAATCATATAGAACATGATACAGTTCATGTAAAAGAGCAAACCAAAGCGTAGCATAACTTTTATTAAAATCTGTTATAACGATGCAAGGTTTATTTTTAGCGGCGAGTGTTGCACCTCTTACCTGTGTTTTTGACAAATAACTTTGGACAATTACAGTAACTCCTGCATTGTACAAGGCTTGTAAAACAGTTAAAAACCCTTTTTCTTCAAAGCGAGTATAAGGTCTAATTTTAGGAACTATTGCTAATAAAGTCTCTCTATTATAATCATTAGAATTATTTATTTTTTCAAATTGATAAAAGGCTGAACGCACCCAAAACTCACGCATTTTATCCTGAGAATTAGCTTTTGTCCGACTAAATAATGCCATTCCAATTTCTGAATTGAATTGAAAAATGGAGTCTAATCTAAAAAAATCTACAATACGTTTCTCTATTTGTTTAAAATCTGTAATAGACTCAATAAAACCAGCATCTTTTAACCCTTTTAAGTCAAACTGATTAATAATATAATTAGCCTTTCTGGCTTGTTCAAGTTCTCCAATACTTTCAGGTTTTAATGAAGACGCATAAATCTCTGAAATTTCTTGAATTTCGATACCAAATAAATTGCAAATTTTGAGAATTGTAAAAAAATCTATACTTGAACTATCTCCGTCTTCAATCTTTTTTAATAATCTGTCAAAAGTGCTTTTATCAATATCTAAAATCTTAGACATTTGAAGATTAGACAAACTCATTTCTTCACGTTTCTTAGAAATCAAATCAAATAATGATTGTGTTTCAGAATGTTCCAAAAATTTATAAATGTCATTTATATTAGAATCGTTTCTCATTTTTGAGTAATATTTTTGCCAAATATAGATATTATTTTGCATAATTCCTCAAAAATGAGGAATTATATTTAAAATATTATCTATTATTTTAAGTTTACTTATTTCAAAAAAAACTATAATCAGCCAAAACCCACAAAAAAAGTCGATTTTGGCTGATTATAGATTTAGGATTTATCTTTCAAACCCGCTTCGCTTCCTCCCAGTACACATCCATTTCCGCCAAAGTCATATCTTGCAAAGTCTTTCCTTGCTCTTTTGCACGAGATTCTAAATGGTTGAAACGTTTAATAAATTTTCTATTAGTTCGTTCCAAAGCGGTTTCTACGTTAATGTTAATAAATCGTGCATAATTCACTAACGAAAATAACAAATCACCAAATTCTCCTTCGGCTTTATCCACATTAATTGCTTGGTTATCCACAACATTGAACTCACTTTTAAATTCTTCCATTTCTTCTTCAACTTTCTCCCAAACTTGCGTTTTTTCTTCCCAATCAAAACCTGCCCCTCGAGCTTTTTCTTGAATTCGCATGGCTTTCACTAAGGCAGGTAATGAGGTTGGAACGCCCCCCAAAACGGATTTATTTCCTCCGTTTTCTTTCAATTTAATAGCTTCCCAATTTTGCTTTACTTGCTCTTCGTTTTCCACTTTTACATCTCCGTATATGTGCGGATGACGGTGAATTAATTTCTCACAAATGCCATGCAAAACATCCGAAATATCGAAGGCGTTTGTTTCCGAAGCAATTCTTGAATAAAACACTAAATGCAACATTACATCGCCCAATTCTTTCTTAATTTCCTGCAAATCACCTTTCATGATGGCATCCGAGAGTTCGTAGGTTTCTTCAATCGTGAGGTGTCTGAGGCTCTCGATGGTCTGTTTTTTATCCCACGGACATTGCTCACGGAGTTCATCCATAATGGTGAGCAGACGGTCGAATGCCATTAATTGGTCTTGACGTTTTTGAGGAAGATTATTGAAGTTTTGATTCATGTTTTTTTGTTATACTGACAAAGATAAAGCGAAATGAATTATTTAGAATGAAAGTTTTCAATTACAATTTCCCTCCGTAAGCCAAGTCTCCCGCATCTCCCAAACCTGGAACGATGTAGAATTTATGGTTTAATTTTTCATCGACCGTTCCAATAAAAAAGTTGGCTTCTGGAATTTGCTTTTGTAAAAATTGAATGCCTTCGGGAGCGGCAATAGCAGCGACAATGATAACTTTGGCAGGTTTTCCGTAGGTCAATAAGGCTTCGTAGGATTTTACCAAAGACTTTCCCGTTGCCAACATTGGGTCAATTAGAATGATGGTTTTATTATTCAAATCAGGACTGGCTAAGTAATCCATTTGAACATCAAAAGTTTTATCTGGGCGATGTTTGCCTCGGTATGCCCCAATAAAAGCATTTTCAGCACGGTCAAAAACATTCAAAAATCCTTGATGGAAGGGCAAACTCGCTCTTAGAATTGCCACTAAAACGGGTTGTTCCTTCAATAAATTCGTGGTTGCTTGTGCTAATGGACTTTGCACGATTGAGTTTTGATAGGTCAATGTTTTTGAAACTTCGTAAGCCAAAATTTCGCCTAAACGCTCCATATTTTTACGGAAACGCATGGCATCTTTTTGAATATTTACATCCCGCATTTCAGCGATGAAGTGGTTGGCAATGGTGTTGGTATTGGTAAGGATAAACATAAAGAAATGGGATTTAGGTTTCATCGCTCAAATATATCCAAATTATGAGTTCTGGAATGGTTTTTATTGCTCACATCTAAAAATAGTTCGTCTTTGTGTATTCTGTTTAATAATTATCTTACATTATTTTTCAAATATTTATAGCACAAACCACAAAAATCTTTAAATTTGATTTTCAATTAGAAATCTAAAATATCAGCGATATGAAAAAATTAGCCTGCTTCTTTTTCCTCAGTGGATTTGCCACTCTTAATTCATTTGCACAAACAGGTCCCGTTGGTTTTCCAGACGGAATTACGGTTGGCACGGGCGTAACTATTCCCGCAGGAAGCACGTATAAAATGGCAATCGGTGGAGGAATTTTAACTGAAAAAGTACGTGTAGCAACGAATGGAACTACATTTTGGGCAGATTTTGTCTTTGATAAAAACTATAAACTCCGTCCATTATCAGAACTGGAAAGTTATATTAAAACTAATCAGCATTTGCCAGAAATTCCTTCAACGGCAGACGTTACGAAAAATGGCATTGATTTAGCAGAAACACAGGCACTGCTTTTGCAAAAAGTAGAAGAATTAACACTTTATGTAATTGAAAAAAATTGAGAAATTGGAGAGGAAAGTGAAAACTTTAAATCGGAAAAAATAAATTATTAAAATACTTAGAAAACAGCCTTTGCAATGTGTGAAGGCTGTTTTTGTTTATCTGAATACGGAAGTCGTCCTTCAAAAGGATGACTTTCGTAATTTTTCGTACAAATCGTATAAAACCCAAAATTATTTTTCATTATTCTCCCTTCAAAAATCGCTTCACCAAAACCTTTTCTCCATCAATAATCCGCACAAAATACATTCCCGTTGTGAGGTCTTTTACGTTAATTTCTTTGGTATATAATTGGTCAAATGTTTTTTCTAATTTATCAGATAAGATGCTCATTCCCAAGGAATTAATTACCTCAAAAATAGGTTCAGAGACCACATTATTTGTCGTATAATATTTAATTTTTAGTAACTCGTTTGTGGGATTTGGCGACAATTTAAGTTCTTCGGTTTCAACGTTCTCCTCACCTTCTTCAAAAGTGATTGTTCTGGAATTACTCACAACCGCAAACTCTACAATACCTGATAATGAAGAACATTTTCCCAACGTTGCCCGAACTGTATATTTACCGCCTTGTTTTGTTGAAAAACTTGATTGTGTGGCATTCGGTATAACAGTTCCGTCTCGAAACCATTGATAAGTATAGTTCAAATTGCTTGCAGCAGTGATTGCTTGAATCGTGTTTGAACGTCCTGAAATCAACAAGTATTTACCAGCCGCAGGTTTGGTTGAAATATTGCTTCCAATGCTATTTATTTCAAAAGGAATAGAAGTTGCTTTGCAATTATTTTGAATTATAGAAACCGTATAACTTCCTGATTCTGAAATATTTAGATTTGAATTCGTTGCATTTAAAATATTTTTGCCATCCTTTTGCCATTGATAATTAATAGCCGTTCCTGATAAATTTTTTACACTCAAATTGATATTTGTCAAACAAATATTTGTACCATTATCCGAAGAAATTATGGGCGTTTGGGCATTCTCAACAACAATTGCGGGTGATGTTGCCGAGCATTTTCCCTGCGTAATGGTTACGGTATATTTCCCTGCCACTTTTGGAATGTATGAAGCCGCATTCGATAACGGAATTCCCTGTCCATTCCAACTCCACATATAGGAAAGATTGTTGCCTGAATTAGTTAAAAGTTTCACAGCACCTTTGCACAAAGACGTATTGCCAGTAGAAGCAATTGAAGCCGCTAATTGACAAGGCGTGCTACTCACTCCGCTGACAATCAAGGCATAATACTGAATATCGCCCTTCAAAGTCGAACCTTTATGATTGACCGTAATGGTGTATGTCTTTCCTGCAACAGGCTTTTGGATATAAATTTGTTCCACATTATCTCTAAAATTATCCCCCTGTGTTGCTCCTTGATTTGGAGTATCTGGATTCAAAACCCAAGGCGAAAAAACGGTTTTCCCGTCCGTAATTCTTATATCTAAATCATTGACTAATTTAGGTGTTCTATTATTTAGATTTTCGGGTTTCGCCTCCGTGGGTGTGCCTTCGGGGTCTGTCCACGAAATTGTGGCAGTAATTGGGCTTTTTCCAGAAGCTACCACTTGGAAAGTATTAGTTGAATTTTGGAACAAAAGGGCTTCGGAAACAAAATGGTTTTGGTCTTTATTCGCTAAAACTTGGGCGGCTCTTTCCGTGTTTAAAAGTCCCCAACCAAATTGATAATCAGGACCTTGTGTTGTGCCAGCTTCGTTGGCTGAATGTAAAACTAAACCTTTCAAAGTTGACGCTTTTATTGTGAAACCATACGTTTGTCGGGCATAAAATTCTTGTAAAAGTAATAAAGAACCTGCCACATTGGGAGCCGATACTGATGTGCCAGTAAGTGTTGAATAAGCATCATCACCGTTGGCAGAGGACGATAAAATGGCATCGCCAGTTCCTACTAAATCGGGTTTAATTCTACCGTCATCGGTGGGTCCCCAACTGCTATACGCAGACATTTTTATATCGGTCGGTTTTGTCGGTACGGTTTCTCCGCCATCAATTGCCCCAACGGTGAGAATATTCTTGGCATTGCCATCCATTGGAATTGTATCAAAACCATCATTTTTACTTCGTGAAACTGTGCTTTTCGTATTTGAATTACGGAAATAATAGGGCGTTCCTGCGGGGGGACCGTTTTCTATTCTTTTATTATCCGCTGATTTTACAATTAAATAATACGGAGCATTATAGGCAATTTTATCAATTTCACTCGACTTTTTATCATAAAATCCAAAGCGGTAATCTTCTGATTTTGAGATAGTTGTATCTCCCCACCATTCCCATTTTAGGTTGTCGTCCACAAAAATAATTCCGTTTCTGTCGGGATTAAAAACCCATCCCGCCAACACTCCGTAGGAATGATTAGAGACTAATAATCCTTTGGCAGCAAAAGCCATTTCAGAAACATCATCGGCAAAATCCCAGACTTTCAGGTTACTTCCATACGCCATCCCACGAGCCTGTTTGTTCACGCCCGCACCAATCAAAATTCCTGCCAAATGTGTGGTATGTTCATTGATATACGGCGGTGCATCAATTTGTTTTATGCGATTTATGCCTAATTCTTGGTGCGTACTTCTGACTAATCCACCATCCCAAATGCCTAATTTATCCTTCACCACCGAACTCGCACCACTCAGACTCACCCCCAAACTTCCACCCGTATAAAGCGAATTTGTACGTGTGCAAGCGGAGGCAGAAACCTGTCCGTGCGTAATGTAATACACAGGATTTTCAAATTCATCGATTCCTTGCAAAGCCATCATACGTCCATCTGACAGAGTTTTCTGTAAAATCCAGTTGTTTTGTTTGGCTAACCGTAAAGTCTTTTTGAAGTTATTTTTGGCATCCGATTTGAAGGATTTTGCCATTTTCCGAAGCAATTTTTCGGAAGTGTTTTGAACAGGAATTTCAGACAATTGAATATCATCTGCCGATTGGGCGAAGAGGTTTGAACAGTTAATTGATAAAAATAAAGCAGTTAAAACGACAACTTTTTGATTACAAAAAACTTTCATCCATGAACAATCCTTTGGCGGAAAGATATTCATTGTGGTATGTTTTAGTTTAAGAATAATTTGTGTAGAAACCAAAGCAAAAATTGTGCCTATGTAGATTTTGAACCGAAATCAATGGGAAGAATTTTATCCAATTTTTCAGTAGAATTTAGTTAAGCGTTAAGTAACAACAATAAATGTAATTCCAATTACTCATAATGAAAGAATTGAATATCAATAAGAATACCTATTTACTGCCAATTGAAAACTGTCCAATTCTACTGTCCTCCCACAATTTCCAACTGTTGTCTGATTTTTAAAGCCCGTCCTTTGCCCATCAAAGTTTCCAATTCCTGGGGAGAGGCTTTGTAGATATTACTCACCGTGCCAAAATGCTTTAATAATTTTTCAGCAGTTGTTTTTCCAATGCCTTCAATGCTTTCTAATTGACTGATAATGAAGTTCTTAGAGCGTTTGTCACGATGTTTGGTAATCCCAAAACGGTGAGCTTCATCCCTCAAACGCTGAATGAGTTTTAACGATTCTGATTTTTTATCAATGTATAAAGGAATGCTGTCTTCGGGAAAATAGATTTCTTCCAAACGTTTCGCAATACCAATGATGGGAAGTTTTCCGTATAATCCCAAACTTTTCAAGGCTTCGCAAGCGGCACTCAATTGTCCTTTGCCGCCGTCCACGATGATTAAATCAGGCAAAGCGGCTTCTTCTTCCAACAGTCTTTTGTATCTACGTCCAATTACTTCTCGCATGGTCGCAAAATCATCGGGACCCACCACCGTTTTGGGTGTAAAGTGCCTGTAATCCTTCTTAGAGGGCATTCCGTTTTTAAAACAAACCATTGCCGACACAGGATTTGTGCCTTGAATATTGGAATTATCAAAACATTCGATGTGTTTTGGAATCGTTTTTATCCGTAAATCATTTTTTAAGGTTAAAAGAATTCGCATTTTTGAATCGCCTGCACTATCTTCGGAGGCTTGTCGGTCGGCTTTTTCTTTACGGAAATACAACACGTTTTTTAACGACATATCCAATAATTTCCGTTTATCGCCAATCTGAGGAATTGTATTCTCAACGCCCTTCAAATCAATGGATAAGGCAATGTTAGTAATCACTTCCTTCGCTTCACTTTCATATTTATCTCGCATTTCCCAAACCATCATCGTCAAAACATCCTCCTCGGTTTCGTCCAATTTCTTTTTCACTTCCAATGACTGTGATTGCGTAATAAAACCATTCAAAATCTTCATAAAATTGAAATAAAAAGATTCTTCATCCGATACCACCGAAAACACATCAACGTCTTTAATATTTGGATTAACAACGGTTGATTTACTTTGGAAATTAACTAAATATGCCAACTTTTCCTTGAACTCTTGAGCTTCCTCAAAATTAAGTTTTGCGGCAGCCTCCAACATTTTCTTTTCAAAATATTGCTTAGGCTGAGTCATATTGCCTTTCAGCGTATTTTTTGCTAATTCAACTTCTTCCAAATAATCACTTTCAGGTTGCAAACCCTCGCAAGGACCTTTGCAATTACCGATGTGATATTCCAAGCAAACTTTAAATTTTCCCTCCTTAATGTTCCTTTGCGACAGATTCAAATTGCAGGTTCTGAATTTATATAATTGCTTAAACATATCCAAAATGGTGTACATCGCCTTCAAATTGGCAAAAGGACCAAAGAAAGTTCCTAACTTTTTGTCAACTCTACGAATCGTGATGATTTTTGGAAAGGGTTCATTCGTTACGCAGATGAAGGGATACATTTTATCATCCCGCAAGAGAATATTAAACTTGGGTTGATGCTTTTTAATAAGTGTATTTTCCAGTAGAAGTGCATCAAATTCAGTATGGACAATCGTAAATTCTAAATTCCGAATCTGGCTTACTAATCGTTTCGTTTTGCGGTCGTGTTGATTGGACTTCGCAAAATAACTACTTACTCTATTCTTTAAATTCTTTGCCTTTCCAACATAGATAATCGTTCCCTCCTCATCAAAATACCGATAGATCCCAGGTTGTTCGGGAACTTTTGCTAATGCTGACTTATAATCAAACTCTGCCATAAATTTTAAAACCTTCTACAAAACATATTTTTTACCTAATTTTTAAAGATAACAATTAAAGCCAAGAATTTATTCAGTTCACCAAAGGAAAATATTTTTTACATTTTTAATAAGCTAAAAAAGGGATTAGCACTGTATAGAACTGATTATCACGAAGATAGATTAAATAAACAATTAATAGCATTAGAGTAAGTATTTGTAAACAGATACTTTATGAGTTTAAATATTAAAATTTTAATAAAAAATATTGTCATAAAAAGAGTTTAAGACTATCTTTATAAAGATTTTCAACCAATTGTTTAATTTTTTCAAATAAAAACCCAATTTTCTATTATGAACACAAAATTTTACTCTCTTTTGAAGAGTTTACTTTTGTTAAGTGTATTCTTACTGAGTACATTCTTAACATTTGCACAAGACAGACGAGTGACTGGAAAAGTTGCTGGTGGCGATGGTCAAGGGATTCCTGGCGTTTCGGTTCTTTTGAAAGGAACCCAAACAGGAACTTCTACGGATGCAAACGGAGCGTTTGCGATTAATTTAAAATCTGGAAAAGATGTTTTATCTTTTTCGGGAATCGGTTTTAGAAGTACGGAAGTGAAAGTAGGAACACAAAGTGTTATTGCTGTTACTTTAAACGAAGATGTTGCAGCATTGGATGAAGTTGTTGTAACGGGTTATCAAACAGAAAATCGTAAAGAAATTACTGGTGCAATTTCAAGCGTAAAAGCGAAGGAATTATCAGTTATTCCTTCGGGTAATGTTGAGCAACAATTGCAAGGCAGAGTGTCGGGTTTAACAGTTATTACCAACGGACAGCCTGGTACGGATAGTAAAGTTCGTATTAGAGGTTTTGGTGCTTTTGGAGGTAATGAGCCACTTTACATTGTAGATGGCGTGCCAACTCAAAGTATTGCAGACCTTCCTCCAAGTGCTATTGACGTTACAACTGTTCTGAAAGACGCTGCGTCTGCTTCTATTTATGGAGCTCGTGCTGCAAACGGTGTAATCGTTGTTACCACAAAAAAAGGAGAAAAAAGAGCAAAGAAGTTAACCGTAACTTATGATGGCGTTTATGGGGTAACTAATCCAGGTAGAGGGCTGGAAATCGTGAATCCACAGCAACAAGCAGACCTTACATGGTTGGCACAAAAAAATTCTGGTATCGCACCTTCTCACCCACAGTATGGTACAGGGGCAACGCCTGTTTTGCCAACTTATTTGTTAGATGTTGACGGAAATTCAGGGATTACAGGTTCAGTAGATTTGGCTAAACAACAAGCTCAATATCAAATAGATCCAACAAATCCAGCAGGAATTCATCAATTGGTTAAAGCCAATTTGGCTGGTACTGACTGGTGGGGAGCTATGACAAGAGTAGCTGTTTTAAATCGTCATACTTTAGGTTTTTCTGGTGGTGGCGAAGCAAGTCGTTTTTATGTAGGCTTAGACGCTCAAGTTCAAAATGGTATTTTGATTTATAATGATTTTACTCGTTATAATCTTAGAACAAACAGTGAATTTGATGTAACTAAAAATTTCCGTATTGGTGAAAACATCCAATTAACGTATCGTTCTGTGAGAGGACAGCAAGGTGGAAATGGTGGACAAGGTGTTTCTGCTACTGAAAATGACATTCTCCAAATTGCACGTATGCCTTCAATCATTCCAGTTTATGATGAACTTGGTGGATGGGCAGGTACAAGAGCAAAAGGATTTAATAATCCACAAAACCCAGTTGCCAACCGCACGAGAAGTCAAGATAATGGCGGTTATAGCACTACAACTTTTGGAAATATTTATGCTGAATACGATGTAATCCCAGGATTGACATTGAGAAGTAGTTTTGGCGGAGGCTATTCTAATTATTACACTAATAGCTATTCTCCTCAACAATATGAAAATTCTGAAAATAACTCTTCTTATTCTTATTCAGAAAATAGTGGTTATGGTGTTAACTGGGCTTTCACAAATACGGCTTCGTATCAGAAGAAAATTGGAATACATTCAATCAAATTGTTTGCGGGCGTTGAAGCCATCAATACAGGTCTTGGATACGGAATTGCTCCACAGGGTAGAGGTATTTCAGCGAGTGGATTAAATCCATTTTCAACGAATACTGATTTCGTAACACTTAGTACGGTAGGTAATAAAGTTGTAAACAGTGGTTATAATAAAGGAGTGAACTTCTTCTCAACTTTCGGAAAGTTAGATTATGCTTACAACAATAGATATTTAGTATCAGCAACCATTCGTCGTGATGGTGCATCTAACTTTGGTGAGAATAATCGTTATGGTGTTTTTCCTGCATTTTCAGCAGCTTGGAGAATTTCAGCTGAAGATTTCATGAAAGAACTTCCTGCCATCAGTGACTTGAAACTCAGAGGTAGCTGGGGACAAATGGGTAATGCAAATAACGTAACGCCAAATAACCAATATAACCTTTCGGGTCAAAGTCTTGGTCAATCTGCTTATGATATTAGTGGTACAAACGGTTTTTCGCAAGGATTCTTCCAATCACAATTGGGTAATCCAAATGCAAAGTGGGAAACAAGTACTTCTTCAAACATTGGTATTGATGGAACTTTATGGAATGACAAAATGGAATTCGTAGTTGATTTTTGGAGAAAAGATACTAAGGATTTACTTTTCCAACCAAACGTACCAAACGTAGCGGGTGCTGATGCTGCCAAGCCTTTTGTGAACATCGGAGCCATGCTTAATCAAGGTATTGATATTCAGTTAATCAACAAAGGCAAAATCTCAGGAGATTGGACTTTTGAAACTAACTTGACCTTATCATTCTTGGAAAATAAAATTGTTGCATTAGATCCAGGTACACCACAAATTGACATTTCAGCCAATCGTTTCGGTACCGTTATTCGTAATATTCCAGGAAATGCTTTATCAACCTTTTTTGGTTATCAGGTAGCAGGTCTTTACCAAAGCACTGCTGAAATTACAGGTTCAGCAAAACAGGATGGGGCAGGAATTGGTCGTTTCCGTTATGTTGATATAAATGGTGATGGTGTGATTAATGATAAAGACCGTACTTATTTAGGCAATCCAATTCCTAAATTTACAGGAGGTTTAAACTTAACAGCCAAGTATAAAGGTTTAGAAATATCAACGTTTCTATACACAGTACAAGGCAACAAGATTTTTAATGAAGTTAAATGGTACACAGATTTCTACTCTTCATTCACAGGAGCAGCCATCAGCCAAAGAGCTTTGAATGCTTGGTCTCCAACTAATACAGGAGCAACAACGCCAATCTTTGAGAACGTATCGAATTTCAGTACAAACACACAATCTTCATCATTCTATGTTGAAAGTGGAGCTTACATTCGTATGCAAAACCTCCAAGTGGCTTATAACCTTCCAAGCAGTATGTTAAAGCAAACTAAACTTGCAAAAGTAAGAGTGTATCTTCAGGCTACTAACTTGTTTACTATCACAAGTTATAGTGGTTTAGATCCAGGTATTGGTGGAGCTGCTGACTCAAACTTTGGTAGAGATGTAGGTAACTATCCAGTGGCTAAAGGTTTCAACTTAGGAGTTAGCCTTGGATTCTAATTACACAAAAACGTTTTTTAAAATATTTTATCAAAATAATACTATATTTTAAACAATTAAGTTAAAAAAAAACTTAAATAAAAAAACAATTAAAAAGATATGAAAATGAAAAAAAGTATAATTGCAATGCTATCAATTTTTGCAATTTTAACGGTTGTTTCGTGTAAGGACAATTTTCTTGTTCAAACGCCAACTGCTGCTTTATCAGGAGCAACTTTATCTACTCAAAAAGGAGTGGAAGGTTTATTGATTGGTGCTTACGCTGAATTAAATGGAGAATCAAACGTGAACTTTTACGGAGCAATGAGTAACTGGCTTTGGGGCGGTATTCGTGGCGGAGATGCAAATAAAGGCTCAAACGCAGGTGATCAAGCAGATGCAGCACCGATTTCACGTTATGAAACACAAGCCACAAATGGTTATTTGGGCGGTAAATGGCAAGTATGTTACGAAGGAATTTCAAGATGTAATCAAACATTGAACTATTTGGCTGCGGCAGGAGATATTTCTGCTGATAACAAAAAGAGAATTGCTGGCGAAGCTCGTTTTTTAAGAGCAATCTATCATTTTGAGTTGAAGAAAATTTGGGGAAATATCCCGTTCATTGACGAAACAAAGTCGTATGGTGCAGGCGTTGAGAAAGTAAAAAATGACGTTAGTGCTTGGCCTATGATTGAAGCAGATTTTAAAAATGCTTATGATAATTTGCCCGAAACACAATCTGAGGCAGGTCGTGCAAACAAATGGGCTGCGGCTTCTTTCTTAGCAAAGGTTTATATGTTTCAAAACAAATTTACGGAAGCAAAAGCATTATTTGACCAAATTATTTCTTCTGGTAAAACCACAAATGGTAAAAAATATGGTTTAGTTAAATCATATACAGATCTCTTCAACCCAGTATTTGATAATAACGAAGAATCAATATTTGCTTTTCAAGCGTCTTCTGGTTCTGGCAATGCCAATAATTCTAATGCTGACATGGTTTTGAACTTCCCATATAATGGGGGACCAGCGGGTTGTTGTGGATTTAATCAACCAAGTTTTGACTTAGCTAATTCTTTCCGTGTTGATGCAAAAGGCTTACCATTATTGGATAATTCTTATCGTTTGCCAGCTAATGAATTAAAGACAGATCAAGGATTACTTTCTTCGGCTGCTTTCACGGTTGATACTAAACCAGTTGATCCACGTTTAGATTATTCAATTGGTCGTCGTGGTGTTTCATATTTAGATTGGGGTCTTCATCCAGGCTCCGACTGGATTCGTGATCAATCTTATGGTGGTCCTTATGCTCCCAAAAAATTCATTTTCCCTAAATCACAACAGGCTGCTTATACGGATGGTAGTTCTTGGACGGCTGGTTACACTGCTATCAACTTGTGTTTAATTCGTTTTGCAGATGTGCTGTTATTAGCTGCTGAAGCTGAGATCGAAGTAGGTAGTTTGGAAAATGCAAGAGCATATACAAACTTAGTTCGTACTCGTGCTTCTAATCCTGCTACTTTCATTAAGAATGGAAGTGCAAATGCTGCCAATTACCAAATCGGTACTTACACAGCTGCTTGGACTGATAAAGTAGCGGCTCGTACTGCTGTTCGTTTTGAAAGAAGACTTGAACTTTCAGGCGAAGGACATCGTTTATTTGACCTCGTTCGTTGGGGAGTTGCTGCTCAAGAAATAAATGCTTATTTCATTTATGAAGGGTCAGTAAGTAAACTTCCTTTAACAGTGGGTGGTGCAACATTTGTTGCTGGAAAGCACGAATTATTACCAATTCCACAAGGACAGATTGATGCCGTTGGTTCAGATATTTTGAAGCAAAATCCTGGGTATTAATCTAATTTTAAAACTAATTCTGAGAAAGAGACGGCAATTTTGCCGTCTCTTTTTTTGTTTAAATTATAAGAAATTACTAATTATAAATAGGCTTTGGAAAACTTGAGTCATTAAGTGGTTGAGCAAAAATTATCGTATTTATTAATTATTGCTAATTGGAGCAATATTCACAAAAAATGACTTTGAACTCCTGAGATTTTTTGCATGGCTACTTAAGATTGAACTATCACTCATAAAGAATACTTGTCAAATGGATGTAACTTATTGATAATCAGTTTTATTTTGTAAAATATCGAACATCAAAAAACTAACATTATACTATTCAAAAATGAATTTGATATTTTAAATGTACTTACAAATCCACAAAAAAAGAGGATTCAGCCATTTGCCGAACCCTCTATAAAGTTTAAATTATCAGCTTCTATCTATTTATAAGCAGGATCTTGCACCAATGTTGCCGTTCCATTCACCGATGAACGGTCGATGGCTTCCTGTGGAATTGGATAGAATTCATTTTTACCTTTTGTGAAAGTAATTCCTTTCAAATAGGTTCTTTTGTTTCCTTCAACCGCCGTGTATTTATTTAATACATCTGCTGAAATTCCCCAACGTTGCAAGTCAAAGAAACGGTGTCCTTCCATCGCAAATTCTAAGCGAGTTTCAAAACGTACTGCCTTGCGAGCCGTTGCGGCATCCGTCCACGGAGCTGTATAGTTTTTGATGATATAATTAGCGGCTGGCATTGGTTTTCCAGAAGCATCATTTACCAACGTATAACCATCACGATTTGTTTTGACATCACCAGGGATGATTTTTTGCACAAAACCTGCTGGATTTGCCGCTCTCGTTCTGATTTGATTTACCAACGCTCTTGCTTTTTCTAAACTTCCCAATTCAACTTCACACTCCGCTAACCACAACAAAATATGTCCGTAGCGAATCATACGATAGTTATTTGCTGATAAATTACCCCATCCCGAAATACCAGTGAATGCTTTTGAAGCAATATGTTTCTTGGGCGAATAAGGTCCTGCGTAAGTTTGGTCACGAATAAAATCAAGATTATGAGCCTTGAAATCTATGTAAAGAATGCCACGTCTTCCCACGGTATGGTCTAATCTTGGATCCAAAGGCACCGTTGAAGGCTCATAAGGCTCATCTATTTTTACACCCTGGTCATTTTTTACGTCTACATCATTGAAAGTATCTAATAAAGGCAATCCGCTTGCATCAGTTTTATAAGCGTTTACTAAATTTTGTGAAGGCTGATAAAATCCACAACATCCCCACGGCGAAGCATAAGGATGAGCCAAGCCCATGCCTGCATCCGCTGCTTGGTCGGCAGCACTTGATACTGCATATTGTACTTCAAAGATTGACTCTTCGTTGTTACGAGTTGCTACGTCAAAATTGCTATAAAACTTATCAACCAATTTGAATTTACCACTATTCACGATTTGGTCTAACAGGGCTTTTGCTGCTTGTAATTTAGCGGTGTTTGCCGCACCCGTTGAAATATTCCAACCTTGAAACATGTATGCTTTTGCCAAAAATGCCATAGCAGCCCATTTTGTCGGACGACCAACTTCTGCTTGTTTATCAGGCAGAACACTCATTGCAGCTTGAAAATCAGCTTCGATGAGGGGCCACGTTTCTTTGTCGTTTGGCACTTTTGTACTTTCTGTATTGTTCAAATCAAAAGTTTTATCATCAATAAAAGGAATACTTTTCCACATTTTTCTGGCTTCAAAATGGAAAACTCCACGCAAAAATCTGGCTTCGGCTTCAATTTGTTTGGCACGGTCGGCATTGATTCCTTTCGCAGCCTTCAAACTATTTAAAGCATCATTTGCACGAGCAACACCCTTGAATAACCCTCTCCATTTGTTTTTGATGTGTCCGTTGGTTGGCTGAAAGTCATATTTTTCAATAAATGACTCTTCTGGTTGGTCACCCGCATCCGTTCCTTTGTAGGCATCATCCGAAGGAATCCCTCCAAAAACCCAACTTTGGATTTCGTTTTCCCAAGGAGCCTGACCGTCCAATCCTTGACCATCCAACATTCCGTAAGCACCTAAAAGAATTCCTTCCACGCCCCCAGGGGTTTGCAAGGCGGTTGGACTGTATTGTCCTTGCGGGTCACGGGTCAGGAATGTATCCGTACAAGCCGTTGCTAAGCCCAAGGATAATCCTGCTACTAAACTATATTTTATGAATTTATTTTTCATGTGTATTTTTATTTAACGAGTTTTATTGTACTAATAAAAGTTGTGAAGTTAATTAGAAACCTACGTTCAAGCCAACCAATAACGTTCTTGAAACAGGCATATAACCCCCATCAAAACTTAAAGTATTGTTTGAATTTGTTTGAATCTCAGGATTTAAGCCTGTGTATTTCGTGAAAGTTGCCAAATTTTGAACTTGCACATACGCTTGAACATTAGCAAAACCAATTGTATTTGCCAATTTTGAAGGCATTGTGTAAGTTAATTGCACGTTCTTGATTCTGAAATAGGAACCTTTTTCAATGAAATAACTCGAAGGACGGCTACTAACTTGGTCGTTAGCATCCATAATTGGCACAGTACCGCCTTTATTGGTTGGTTGCCAAGCTTCATATAAAGCACGTTTAGAACGATTTCCTTGAAAAGTATTGAAATCGGAGAAGTAACGAGTATAATTGAAAACATCATTTCCAACCGTTCCAGTAGCAAAAATATTCAAATCAAAAGCCTTATATCCAACGCTAAAAGCTAAACCATAATTGAAATCTGGGTGAGGATTTCCGATAATGGTACGATCATCATCATTGATTTTACCATCGCCGTTAATATCCGCCATTTTAAATTTTCCCGCTTTATTGTAACCATCTGCATAGGGAGCCCATGCTTTTGCTTCTTCGTCAGATTGGAAAATACCTAAAACTTTATAACCGTAGAAAGAAGAAATTGGTAAACCTGCTTGCGTTAAAGTAACCGCAGGAACCCTCGAGCCATATCCAAAAAACTTAGTATTTGAACTTTCATCTAATTTATCTACAACGTTTTTGTAGGTTCCGTAATTTGCTCCTGCACTGTAACGAATTCCACTTGCCGTTGAATTACGATAATTGATACCAATATCCAAACCCGAATTTGTCATTGCCCCAACGTTAAAAGCAGCAGGATTAGCATCACCAGCCGTAAATGTATTAGGAATTGTGAATAACATATCCGTTGTTTTACGATTCCAAACGTCAATTTCAATGGCTAATTTACTCTTAAACAAAGAGGCATCTATCCCAAAGTTGGTTGAAGTGGTTGTTTCCCATTTCGCTTTTGGATTTCCGTAGGCTTGTGTGTCATATCCGATTCTTGGACTACCTGCGGAGCCATCAATTGGATAACCAGCATGGAAAATATCCGCACGGTAGGTTGTATAAGCATTATAATCACCAATTTTTTGATTACCCGTTTGCCCATATCCAAAACGTAATTTTAAATCATCAACGGCAGGAAGTTCATTTTTAATAAACTTCTCTTCCGAAATCCTCCAACCTAAACTGAATGCAGGGAAAATGGCGTTACGGGAGGCTTGCACGAAACGAGAAGATTGGTCGTTACGAAGAATGGCTTGAAATAAATACTTATCATTATACGCATAATTCAACTTTCCAAATTGAGAATACAAGGTATAATCACTGAAAACACCCCCACCGTTTGAAGCCTTAGTTGCATCTCCTAAGTCAAGATAACTAATAATTGGATTCGTTTCAAAAGCGTAACCACTTCTACTTGCATTAAAACCTTCTCCATATTCTTTAATGCTTTCTATACCCACATAAGCATCAAACTTGTGAACCTTATTGAAAGTTTTTGAATAAGAAAGGGTATTTGTCCAAGTCCAAGCAAAGAAATAAGCATTTGTTGAAGTTGATCCATTATTAAAACTACCTTCAATGTATTCTGGATTGGCACGATTAATATAACGTCCTCTATTGGTGCTAATATCAACCCCTAAACTTGTTTTTACTTTCAAGTCTGGAATGATGTCATACTCAGCGTACACATTACCGAAAGCACGAATCCGATAATTGAAATTATCTGCCTGACGTGCAAGTGTTGCGTAAGGATTTGAATTATTTCCTAAGTTTGCTCCACGACTACCCGCAAAATTTCCTGCAATGTCATACACTGGAAGCAAAGGATGATGCTTATACGAGCCAGAAACGGCATTTTGTTCTTCGTTATTAGTGAAACCTCCTTTACGATTGTCCAAAGAAGCTGAGAAGTTTTCACCGATGTGAAGTCGTTTTTTCAAAGCCGTAAATTGTGTATTTGCACGAAGCGTATAACGTTCATACCCAATAAATTTAACTACTGATTCTTGGTTAAAATAACCCAAAGAAAGAGCAAAACGACCATTTTCAACGCCACCAGTTGCTGTCACTTGAAAGTTTCTGATGGGTGCAGTTTGCGTTAATTCTTTCCACCAGTTCGTATCAGCTGCCTTTGTTATGGCGTAAATATTTCCTGGGGTTAAAGAATATAATTTTGGATCAACCGCTGCGGTTCCTTCTTTTCCTGCACTCGGAAAAACGTAGTCAGGAATACTTACTTCACCATTTGTTCCGAAAGTATATTGTCCATGTGAAGGCGTTTTGCCTGCATATTTATCCGCTAAATACAAATACTGACCTAATTCTTTGGCATTTAAAGCCTGCACGTTTTCAGAAGTAGTTTGCGAACCTTGATACGTTGAAAAATTTACTTTGATTTCACCAGGTTTGCCTTGCTTGGTTGTGATAATAACAACCCCATTGGCAGCCCTTGAACCATAGATTGATGCTGATGAAGCGTCTTTCAGAATTTGGATTGTCTCAATATCCATAGGGTTTAAGTTTCCTTGACTTTCGGTTGGCACGCCGTCAATTACATAAAGTGGGTCGTTGTTTCCAATTGTTCCAAAACCACGAATCCTGATGGTTGCTTCACCACCTGGCGTTGCATCGTTCACCACACTCAAACCCGAAGCACGTCCTTGCAATTGTTGTGCAAAAGTGGTGGCAGGAATAGATTGAAGGTCTTTTGCTTGAATGGTGGCAACCGCACCCGTGATGTCACGCTTGGATTGCGTACCATAACCCGTCACGATTACTTCGGATAAATTGGCTACGTCTTCCGATAAAGTAAGGGCTACATTGGATTGGCTCCCTACTTTTATTTCTTGAGATATAAAGCCCACGGATGAAATTTGCAAAATGGCGTTATCATCTTTAACATTCACCGAAAATTCACCGTTGGCATTGGTGGTTGTTCCAGTGGTACTCCCTTTAATAATAACTGATGCCCCAGGAATACCCTGTCCGCCTCTTTCAGCAACCTTTCCTGATACTTTTCTATTTTGAGCAAATGTACTAAAACTCAAAAAGGCAAGTAGCAGAAACATACTTTGTCGTAAATGTTTGTTTTTCATAAAATTTGTGTTTTGGATTGAAAAATGTAAAAAATTGGTAAAATCGTTTAAGGAAGTTTTCAAATACAAATCAAGTTGAAAATTATTCTCTTTTAAGTTTGAGAACCTTGGCAAGTACTTGAAAAGCTACCGAGTATTCTGAACATTACGGAATACCTCCTTAATTATTAAAAAATGATGATGACAATAGCTTAATTATAATATGCGGAAGCGAATCGAGTAAAAAATTTAGAGGAAATTAAAAAGGTTTGTTGTGATAAAATGTAATTCATAATATGAGTTTTAATCTTTTGAGTTTTATTTTAAAGTATAAATTTTAATCAATTTAATCTTAAAATATTTATAACAAATTTATGATTATATATTTTTGAACATTATTCAATTCGTATCATTATTTCAACAAAATGTTTCAATATTGGGTGATTGTATGGCACTTGCACTTTAAATTAAAATCAAAAATAATAGGATTAAAAATTCAGATTTATTTTCGTACTCTTAAAAATATAAACTTCAAATTTATGTAGAATTAAAAAATATTTTCTACTTCTGAATTGTAAAAAATGTTGAAGATTCATACAATTGACTGTTAGACAGCAGTATATATGAATTAATCCTTTGAAAAGCCAATAAGAAAGTATTATTTTAGAATATGGTTTATTTAATTTACTTAGCTTATTTTGAAATCTAAGCATTTGATTTTATAAATAAATTTCTCTAAATAATTAAACGCTGAATGATATGCTACCAACTATACTTATCGTTGACGATAATGAAGAAATTCTGGAATTTTTGGGAAAAATATTAAACATAAAATATACTATTCTCAAAGCCAAAAATGGAAATGAGGCACTAATAATGTTGAATAAACAAGCCGTACAATTAATCGTTAGTGATATTATGATGCCAGTGATGAACGGATTTGAATTGTGCAAAATAATTAAGACTAATGTTGCGTATTCACACATTCCATTGATACTTTTGACCGCTAAAAGTGATATTCAATCCAAAATTAATGGTCTTGAATTGGGTGCTGATGCCTACATTGAAAAGCCTTTTTCAAAAGAATATCTCCAAGCACAGATTGAAAGTTTAATTAATAATCGAAATATAATTCGTGAATATTTTGCGAGTTCACCCTTAGTCAATATTAAAAATATAGCACACACTAAAGCAGATGAGTCATTTTTAGAAAATTTGCATGACACCATCAACAGAAATATTGAAGATACAGAATTGGATGTTGAAAAGTTGGCTCAAATTATGAACATGAGCCGCATAACGCTATACCGAAAAATTAAGGCAATATCCGTTTTCACTCCCATAGAATTAATCAATAATATTCGTTTAAAAAAGGGGGCTGAACTACTGGCGAAGGGTAATCATAAAATTTTTGAAGTGTCATACATGGTTGGGTTTAGTTCTCAAAGTAACTTTACTCGAAATTTCCAAAAGCAATTTAATATTACGCCATCCGAATACATGCACGCTAAACAATTTACCGCATAAACCACATAGAATTTACATAAAATCATGCTAAATTTATCGTTTATTTCCATGAAGAAACTAACCTGATTTTGTAAATCAATGTCTTATGACTGCTAAATATTTCCCCTTTTTATTATTAATATCTGCCTTCTTTTTATCGTCGTGTGAAAGCGATACAGTTTTCACAAAGCTACCTGCCGAAGAAACAAACATTACTTTTTCAAACAGAATTACGGAATTAGACACCATGAATGTGCTTACGTTTGAATACGTAAACAATGGTGGAGGTGTGGCTTTGGGCGATTTTAATAATGACAAATTAGTGGATGTTTATTTTACTGGTAATCAAGTAGATAACAAATTATATCTTAATAAAGGGAACTTTCAATTCACGGATATTTCAAAAAAAGCGAATGTTGAAGCAAAAGGAAAATGGTGTTCTGGAGTTGCAGTGGTGGATATTAATAATGATAAATTATTGGATATTTATGTGAGTGCCACGGTTAAAAAAGTGGCTTCGGAGCGTGCAAACCTGCTTTATGTTAATCAAGGTGTTGGAAAAGATGGTGTGCCAATTTTTAAAGAAATGGCTCAAGCGTATGGCGTTGCTGATACTACGCACACAACAAATTCTGTATTTTTTGATTATGATAACGACGGCGATTTAGACCTTTATGTGCTGGTGAATGAGATGGACGATAATCGTTTTCCCAATAAATATCACGATAAAATTGTGGACGGTTCTTCAAAACGAACGGATAGATTATACAGAAATGACTTCTCGAAAACGCTCAATCATCCTGTGTTTACGAACGTAAGCAAAGAAGCTGGAATTTTGATTGAAGGGTATGGTTTAGGGGTAAATATTACGGACATAAATCGAGATGGTTGGAAAGATATTTACGTAACGAACGATTATCTGACGAATGATTTGATGTATATCAATAACCATGACGGCACATTTACCGACCAAGCAGGTAGTTATTTTAAACACACTTCCTATTCTGCCATGGGCAATGAAGTAGAAGATTTGAATAATGATGGTCTGGTGGATATTTTGGCAGTTGATATGATGCCAGCCGATAATTATCGCAAGAAAATGATGACTTCTGCGAATAATTATTTGGGCTATCAAAACAATGAACAATATCATTATTATTACCAGTATCCACGCAATACTTTACAGGTAAATCAAGGCGTGAATCCAAAGACTGGCAACCCTGTTTTTGGTGAAATGGGTTTGTTGGCGGGCATTGCTGAAACCGATTGGAGTTGGACTCCGATGGTTACAGATTTTGATAATGACGGGTTCAGAGATATTATTATTACCAATGGTTTTCCCAGAGATATTACCGACCAGGATTTCATGGTATATAACTCAGAAGTAAGAAATTTGATGAGTCCAATCAACATTTTGGATTCAATTCCATCGGTAAAAATTTCAAATTATGCTTTCAAAAATATGGGAGGATTACAATTTGAAAACGTGACGAAAGACTGGGGAATGGACACGCCAAGTTTTTCAAATGGTGCCGCTTATGCAGACTTGGATAATGATGGAGATTTGGATTATATTGTGAATAACATCAACGATTCAGCCTCGGTTTATCGTAATAATTCTATTCAATTAAAGCCTGAAGAAAGCAATTATTTACGCATAAAATTGAACGGTTTGAAGGATAATATTAATGGAATTGGAGCATTCATCGAGATTACATACAACAAAGAAGAGCATCAAATTTATGAAAATACGCCTTACCGTGGTTATCTTTCAACGATTGAAAATATTGCTCATTTTGGCGTAGGGAAAAATAAGAAAATTGATGAAGTAAAAATAACTTGGCAAAGTGGAAAGAGTCAAATTTTAAAAGACATTTCAGCAAATCAAGTGCTAATAATTGATGAAAGGCTGGCAGTAAGTAGTAATCAATCACCAGTAAAGACTAAAAATTATACAGTTTTTAAAGACATAAGCGATTCATTATCAATTGGTTATGTCCATAAAGAAGTGGATGCCATTGATTTTAATGTACAGAAATTATTACCTCATAAACTTTCTCAATTTGGTCCTTCAATCGCCGTTGGTGATGTGAATGGCGACGGTCTGGAAGACGTTTTTATGGGTGGTTCAGCCATGTATAAAGGCACATTTTTACTGCAAAACAAGTCAGGAAAATTCACAAAATCAGACTTGATTCTGGGAGAAACCGATGCCACAAAATTAGCCGAAGACATGGGGGTTTTGCTTTTTGATGCTGACCTTGATGGTGACCTTGATTTATACGTAGTAGGAGGGAGTAACGAACTTCCAAAAGAATCGCTCGAATATCAAGATCGTTTTTATGAGAACGACGGAAAAGGACATTTTACCCAAAACAAAGCGGCATTACCCCAATTTTTGAAGAGTGGTTCATGCGTGAAAGCAACTGATTTTGACCATGATGGCGACTTGGATTTGTTCATAGGCGGAAGGGTAGAAGTGGCAGCTTATCCAAAACCTGTTTCGAGTTTTATCTTGCGGAATGATTCAAAAATTGGTCTGTCAAAATTCACGGACGTTACCCAAAAAATTGCTCCGAATTTAAAGAATATTGGCTTAGTGTGTGATGCACTTTGGACGGATACTGACAACGACGGTTGGATGGATTTGATGCTTGCGGGCGAGTGGATGCCAATAACAATTTTGAAGAATAATAAAGGCAAATCTTTCGCTCCAAGTTCGGCAGAATCTTTGAGCAGTAAAGTCGGTTTTTGGAACAGTCTGACGGCAGGAGATTTTGATAATGATGGTGATATGGATTATATCGCAGGAAATTTGGGAACAAATACGCTCAATCAAGCATCCGATGAATACCCTGTGAGTGTGTATGCAAAAGACTTTAATGGAGACGGAAATTTTGATGCAATTCCAACCGTTTTTTATCGAGATAAAGAAGGAAAACGAATTGAAGTTACCTTTCATGGACGAGATGATTTATCGAAACAAATGAATACAATCCGTCGAAAATATGATAATTATCAGAAATTTGCGAAGGCAGGAATTTATGATATTCTTTCAGCCGAAGAATTAAAAGATGCCCTTGTTTTGAAAGCTAATTATTTGAAAACCAGTTATATAGAAAATGTAGGTGAAGGAAAATTTAAAATATCTGCACTTCCAATTCAAGCACAAACTGCCCCAATAAATGGGATGTTAGTAGAAGATTTTGATGCCGACGGAGACTTGGATATATTGATGGTAGGTAATGATTTTGGGAATGAAGTTTCAGTAGGACGTTTAGATGCTTTTAATGGTTTATTATTGAAAGGAGATGGTAAAGGAAAATTCAAATCGGTTAATCTTTCTGAGAGTGCTTTCTGTGTTTCGGGCGATGCCAAAGGATTAGTGAGAGTGACTAATCCAACAGGAAAACCCGTAATAATGGCAACTCAAAATCGGTCGGATTTAAAAAGCTTTGGGGGAATGAATCTCCTAACAACTAAACCCTTAAAAACCAATGATGCTGTTGTTATTGAGCATCTAAAAAACGGGAAAACTCGTAGAATTGAAGTTGGTTACGGTACTTCTTTTTTATCACAATCTTCAAGAAGTATTTTGCTTTCACCAAATATTAAATCAACAGAAGTGATTGATTATCAGGGAAATAAGAGAAAATTGTAAAAGGTTTTAATCATTATATCCCTATTTTCAAAAAGCATGAAAAAAGTCTTACCCGTCATCGTTATTTCTCAATTTTTCTGTACGTCCTTGTGGTTTGCGGGCAACGCTATTTTGCCCGATTTAGCCAAATATTTTCATCTCGAAAACGATAATCTTGCTCATTTTATCAGTGCCGTTCAGTTTGGGTTTATCACGGGTACGTTCTCATTTGCACTTTCGGGAATTGTGGATAGATTTGTGGCAACTCGCATCTTTTTTATATGCTCTGTGTTGGCGGCATTTTGTAATATCAGCATCGTGATTTTAAATACTAATGAAACCATTTTATTGGTTTCACGCTTTCTGACAGGCTTTTTCTTAGCGGGTATTTATCCAGTAGGAATGAAAATTGCTTCCGATCATTACCAAAAAGGCTTAGGAAAATCGTTGGGATTATTGGTTGGAGCATTGGTGTTGGGAACGGCTTTTCCCCACTTTCTGAAAGGATTCAATACCAATTATTCATGGAAGTTTGTGCTTTATACCACATCCAGTCTTTCTATTTTGGGAGGATTAATGATGATGTTTCTGGTGCCCAAAGGTGAGTTTTCAACGGTCGGCAAAAAGATTGATTTCAGGGCAATTACCGAAGGTTTCAGTATTAGAAATTTCAGAAAACCCGCCTTAGGATATTTTGGACATATGTGGGAATTATATACCTTCTGGGCATTTTTACCTGCTTTAATTTTGAGGTATAAAACAAAACATAATTTACCCCAAATAAACGTTTCTCAGTGGTCATTTTTCATAATTGCTTCGGGTTCAGTGGCTTGCGTGATAAGTGGTTACCTTTCTCACTATTTTGGCACGAAAAAAGTGGCGGTTTCTGCTTTGTTTTTATCAACTTGCTGTTGTTTAACTTCTCCATTTTTTATCACGTATTCAAACGTATATGTACTGTTTTTCTTCCTACTTTTTTGGGGCATGGTCGTCATTGCAGATTCACCTTTATTCTCAACATTGGTGGCTCAAAATGCTCCTATTGAAAGTAAAGGCACTTTATTGACGATTACTAATTGCATTGGTTTTTCATTAACCATCGTTAGTATTCAATTATTTGGCAGACTCGTTGAAGTAGTCAATCATGAGTATTTATTCGTTTTTCTTTCTATTGGTTCTGTGCTTGGACTGATTGCGATGGTTGGGAGAAATAAATAATTTATGACTTAAAATATTGTTAATTGAATCCCTTTACTTCCCGAAAGTTCTTTTTATTTTCGGGAAGTTCAATCTGAATTAACTTCCCGAAAGTAGAAAGAACTTTCGGGAAGTTCACCACTCAACAATTTTTGCAGATAAAACTAAAAGAAATTCACTCAACAATATACTTAATTACTTAAATATCAACACTTTATGAACAAAAAAATTATTAATAGGATAGTCGTTTTATCCATTTTTATTTCGTTCTTAATTTCCGAAAAATCGCTATCCCAAAAAACGGGTGGTGGCGAATTGAATCCAGGGATTTTCACCAATGAGAAATCGTTAAAAAATTTCAAAAATATGCGTTTTGGGTTAAGTATTCATTGGGGACCCAACGTGGCGGCTGGTAAGGAAATCAGTTGGTCGAGGGGAAAGGAAACGCCCAAAGATGAATATGATGCACTTTACAAACAGTTTAATCCCACAAAATTCAATGCCGATGAATGGGTGAAATTTGTACAAGAGGTTGGAATGAAATACGTACTGATAACCTCAAAACACCACGACGGATTTGCCATGTGGCATTCTGATTATTCTGATTATGATGTGGCAATAACTCCTTTCAAACGTGATATTTTAAAAGAATTAAGTGAAGCTTGTCAGAAAAAAGGAATCGTTTTTGGAACGTATTATTCCACCTTAGATTGGTATCACCCTGATTATCAGCCCTATGGACACGGTGGACCTGGCGATATTTTTCCGAAATTTAAAGATACGCCAAGCCAAGACCGTTACATGATTTATGCAAAAAATCAGGTTAGGGAATTAATTACGAAGTATAATTCGCAAATTATTCAGTTTGATGGCGATTGGGATTCCACATGGACGCACCAACTTGGGAGTGATATGTACTTATATATACGCAAACTCAGCGATGGTGTTTTGGTGAACAGTAGAACCGACAAAGGACGTTATCCACCCCCACCATACAGCAAAAAAGAACCTTGGCGAGCCGATATTTTTGCGGGTGATTTTGAAGAAAGAGAACGCATTACAGAGAACTTTGCAGAAGGAGATACTAATACAAATGTATTGGGGAAATCTCAAAATCCTTGGCAAGCGTGGGTAACGGTTGATAAATCTCAATGGTCGTGGAAACCAAATCCAAAGTTGCTCGAACCCAAGGAAATTATCGTAGATTTATTGAAAACCATTGGCGACGATGGGAATTATTTAATGAACATTGGTCCTCGCCCAGACGGCACTTTTGAGCCAATTATCGTGTCGAATATGCGAGAAGTTGGAACCTGGGTGAAAACTCATGCTGATGCCATTTATGACACCAGAGGAGGCAATTTTGTGGAAGAAGGTAAATTTACGAGTACACAAAAAGGCAAAACTACTAATTTGTTTGTTTTTGATAATTCAATAGAACAGTTAGTTTTGAAAAAAAATAATCAAAAGGTGATTTCTGTTAAAAATGAAAAAGGGCAAGCCATGATTTTTCAACAAGTTGAGGGAAATATTACTTTGAAAATTGGAAAAAGTAATCAAAACGACTTTGTTCGAGTTTACAAAGTATTATTTCAATAAACGAAGTTTATATCCATTTGGATTATTCAAATTATTCCATTATTTTTAGTTTAAGTTTTTGATAATCAAGTAATTAACTATTTAAAACCAGATCCCTAAAATAATGAGAAACAGACGTATAATCCTAATTGCTGTATTATTTATGATTTCGATTGGTAATTATTCAAGAATAATTGGCAACGAAAATATTCGTACCATTCAGTTTCTGTCAATCTTCGCCATAGGTGCTTTGAGTGCTTTACTAATTAGAGAAATTGCGTTGTTATTGAAGTCAAATAGGGAATAAAAAATTCTCGTAAAAACACACATAAAAGCCAAATTTACCGATTACTCATTGGTGAATTTGGCTTTTGTGCTTCAAAGAGTTTATCCATACATTTGTTGTGAAACTTTTGCTATCTCCTCATGAAAAAAATCTACTTGCTTTTATTCTTCTATCTGGTTCATTTACAATCTTTTAGCCAAATTACTATCCACCTATCGCCTCGATATAGTTCTGGATTAACCGTTCCTTTGAGTTACAATTTAATTAAAGGACAAAGTTTTGTTACCCCTGAATTAGTCTTGAAAAATGAAGGCACTCTAATTTCTTCCAACGGAACACAAACCGCCAACGATTTCAGAAATGACGGTTTTGGCTTGGATGTAATGTTTAAATCAACTAATCCAAATGATGGTAGTGCTTGGGCAGCGACTTTGGGTTTTTTCAAGCAAAACCATATTCAAGTTTCCAAAATTCCGACTTTCAGTTATAAAGGATATGATTTATTCAGTTTAGTCAATATTTACCGTCAAATAGGTATTCAAGGCGGAATTAGAAGAGAATTTGGATTTAAAAATAATGGTTCAACAGGTTATTTTATTCAAATGGGTGCGATGTATGGTTTCGATATTGAATCTTTAAATCAAGGAAAATGGGAAAATATTCAAGCGGGAGGTCAGTCATTTGTAGAAAATGGAGCTGGTACTTCCTACATTTCTTCCAATGCTCAAACAACTCTATTGATGATTACCCCAGAAATTGGATTTGTTTTTAAAGGATTAATTGGAGCTGAATTAAGTCTTTCCTATCAACAACCCTTGGGAAACCCGTTGTCTAATGAAAAAATTTCTTATTATCGTGGAGGAGTAATCACAGGTACGGAGGAAACAAACATTGCTCCAAAATCAATTTGGTTGAATCTGCGAATTCCTATTAAAGTTTATACCCACCAAAAAAGAACGCCAGTAGTTTATCGTCAAGAACCGCCCATACGCAGAACTGAGCCTGTTCCGCCGCCACAAAAATTTCAAAATATTTGTATTACAGCTCGGGATAAAGCCACTCAAAAACCCGTTGCAGGAGCAAAAATCACCTTAGATGGAAAGACTTATTACACCGACCGAGACGGGAAAGCTCAACTGTCGGATTTAAGAATCGGACAAAAAGGAGCGTTCGATATTCAAGCACAAAATTATCGTGGCGGATACATCGACTTTGAAGCAATTGCTCAATCAGGTTGCCAACCTTTAAACTTAAATTTAACTTTTGTGCAACCTCCACCATCCGTTATTGTGAATGGAAAGGTGTTGAAAAAAGGTGAAAGTATTGCACTAAATGCCATTCAATTTGAACAAAGCAAGAGCGAATTATTACCAGAAGGAAGAGCGGAATTGAATAAAGTAGTGGATTTAATGAACAAATATCCAAGCCTGACGATTGAACTTTCGGGACATACTTCTTCATTTAAAGAAGATACAAAAGAAGATAATGAAGCGAATGTTGAGTTATCACAAGACCGTGCTGAGGCTTGTAAAATGTTCATCACTAATCAAGTACGAGGAAGTGAAAATAGAATTAAAGTGATTGGTTACGGTCCGAACAAACCCTTAGTACCCAACACATCGGAAGAAAACAGAAAGAAAAATCGTCGGGTGGAATTGAAGATTGAGAGTTTGTAGATTGATTTAACCACAGAGTCGCTATGACGCAAGTGTTTGATTTTTTTGCATTATAGCGACTTTTCGGTTAAATCACTTATTTTTTTCAATGGCAAACCCTGCACTTATCACATCCAACAAAGGATTTTGACGCATATACTGGCTAATTTTTATTTTGTATTTTCCTTTCTGGGAAAATTTGAAGTCCTTAAAAGCCAACACTTTATGATCATAAATATCCCCTAACCCCTCTCCCGAAGGCTTGCCCGTCACTTGGTCAAAAAGAATAATCTCATCTAAATGTTGATGAATAATTTTACCGTTTGGGGCAGTTAAATAATGCGTCAGATAGAGGTTATGATATAAATAATTCCTGTTGTTTCTCACATTATAAAAGACATTATAAGTTGATTCAGTATCTGTTACATCAAAAGTAAACGATGGGCTATCTTTTATAAACCATTTAGCATCTGGAATATCATAATTATCCTTCAAAATCGTGTTCGTGTCACACGATGAAAAGATGATTAAACTTATTAATAAAAGAGAAATTAAACGAGTCATTATTGTTGTTTTTACTGTAGCTCGAAGTGGCACTTCGAGATTGGACAAACAATTGGACTACAATCTCGAAGTGCCACTTCGAGCTACAGTATTCTACACGTCTCCTTCTTCCTTATTTTCAGAAGATCCATTGCCTGACTTTTGATTATTCTTATTTCCCTCACCTTGCTGATTCTGAGGACGTTGCTGGTTTTGCGACTTCGGTTGCCCTTGTCCATTTCCCTGCGGACGTGGCTGATTCTGCGGTTTCGATTGTCCTTGTGGGCGTGGCTGATTTTGCGGTTTCGGTGTTTGCCCTTCTCCGTTATTTTGCTGCCCTTGCGGGTTCTGTGGCTTCGATTGCTGTCCACCATTCCCTTGCGGACGTGGCTGGTTTTGCTGCGGCTTTTGTCCTTCCACATTCACCGATTGTCCCTGCGGACGTTGCTGATTTGGATTTGGTTTATTACCCTTTTGCCCTTGTGGTGGTCTTTGATTTCCTTTTTGTCCTTGCGATACTTCTCCTGCACCTTTGTTAACAGGTTGGTTTATGGGTATATTACCAGCCTGAGCATTATTCTCTCCTTGTTTAGAATCCTTACGTTCAGGACGTTGTTGATTTGGATTTTGTTTAAAATCTTTGCGTTCTGGACGTACAAATTCTTTTTTATCTTGCTTAAAATCTGGACGGTCAAACTTTGGTTTATCAAATTTCTTTTTAACGCCACCGCCATATTTTCTATCCATTTTATCCAAATCGGCATTCAATGGACCTGAACCTTTTTCTAATTCTAATTCAATTTTTGCAGATTCTGCCCCGTCAATCGTTTGTGGTTTTTCGCCTTTTACGTTCAATGCCAAAACCTCCTTAACTCTATCCACCGTGATAGGTATCCAGTTGCTTTCTTCGCCTCTGTATCCAAACCACATCACCCGTTTGAAAATATCTGTTTTTTGTAGGAAAGCCTCTCCTTTGATGGTTTGAAGCGGTTTTTCAATCGTTGGAATATCCTTCAGAGCATCCATATAGGTTTCTAATTCATAATTCAAACAGCATTTCAAACGCCCACATTGCCCAGAAAGTTTAACAGGATTCAGAGAAAGATTTTGATAACGAGCGGCAGAAGTAGTTACATTTTTGAAGTCAGTAAGCCAAGTTGAACAACACAATTCACGCCCACAAACGCCAATGCCACCCACCCGAGCAGCCTCTTGACGAAGCGAAATTTGCTTCATTTCAATTCTGACCTTGAATTCGCCCGCCAGCGTTTTGATTAAATCACGAAAATCCACACGGTCATCGGAAGAATAATAGAAAATGGCTTTGGTATTATCCGACTGAAATTCAACGTCTGATAACTTCATGTTCAATTTCAATTCCTTAACGATTTCACGAGAGCGGTACATCGTTGGATAGTCACGGGCAACGGCTTGCTCGTGTTTTTCAAGGTCTTTATCGTTTGCTTTTCGATAAATGGTCTTGATTTCGTCGTTGTCTTTAATTCCTTTTTTAAGTAATTGCAACCGTACTAATTCGCCTTGCAGAGACACAAATCCGAGGTGATGTCCACTCGGAACGTCCACAATCACGGGGTCGCCAGCATAAAGTTCAACTTGATTAACGTTTCGGAAGTATTCCTTACGCCCACCTTTAAATTTCACTTCAACGACATTATATTTACTGAAAGTCGGCACGTCCATATTCGACAGCCAGTCAAACACATTCATTTTATTGCAGCCACCCGTGCCGCAAGCACCGTTGTTTTCGCAACCACCTACTTTTCCGTCTTCTTTATTTTTAGTTCCACAGCTTCCCGAAGAACACGATTTACATCCCATAATTTTATTTATTTTTTATTCTTGGGTAAGGAGTAATTCTATTTCTGTTTGTAAAATTGGAAGGTTTTTTATCACTACACTCCAAACAATTTCATCAGAAACTGAATCGTAACCATGAATAATTCTATTTCTTAAATCAACAAATAACCTTGAATTAGAAATTAAAATTGCGTTATCAATTTTCAAGATTCTATTCATTGCCTCTCCGACAATTTCAATATTTCGTTCAACAGCTCTCTTTGTTCTAATATCAGCTTGATATATGCTAAATTCTCTCGGAATATCTTGAAAAAAACTTTCTATTTCCATAATTGCATTTAGAATGTCGTAGAGCCACGTCTTAATATCATTGTTCATAAATTATTTGACGTTGTTTATTTACAGATTCCCTAAAATACGGATTTTTAATAGCTTTTTCTTCCAAAAGATCAATCGGTCTTTTTACTAAGTCTTGCAATGAAAATTTAAGATTAAAGTAATTATCTGCGTAATCTTCAATAACCATATTTGTAAAATCTACTATCAAATCAACATCACTTTTTTCATTAAATTTATCTGTCAAAACTGACCCAAAAGCATACAAAGACTTGACTCTGTGTGTTTTACAAAGCTGAATTATCTCTGGCGTATATTGTTCTATTTGATTCATTAATGTTTTATTTTGACAAATACTTTCTGTATTCTTTCACTATATCCTCCATTTTTTTTCAGGAAAAATCATCTTTATAAAATCTCTTAAAAACCTCAATTTTCAAATCATTGGCAGAGATTTGAGGATTTTCTGCTACGATGGTATTTTCAAGATTTTTCCTTAAATCATCAATTACTTGCATGGTCAATTTATTGTTATACCATTTTTTCCAATAACTAATAACCAATATCTATCACCTAATAACGCAACACATCCAGCCCAATATCCTTCCGATAATATTTTCCCTCAAAAAGTACATCATGGGCAGCTTTTTGTGATTTTTGAATGGCTCTTTCCAGCGTATTGGACATTCCAGTGAGTGCCATAACTCGCCCACCATTCGTAACGATTAAATTGCCTTCTAATTTTGTTCCTGCATGAAAAATATCGGCATCTTTTACGGAATCATATCCCACAATGATATCACCCTTTTTGTAATCGCCTGGATAACCGCCCGCCACAACTACCGTCGTAACAGCGTGTTGCTTACTAACCGTGATATCAGCTTCGGATAATTCACCTTTGGCGGTGGCAATCATTAACGACATGAAATCTGACTCTATTCTGGGTAAAACCACTTCCGTTTCGGGGTCGCCCATTCTGGCGTTATATTCAATCACTTGGGGTTCACCTTCGTGATTCATTAATCCAATAAAAATAAAACCATTATAATTGATTCCTTCTTTTTTTAAGCCTTCAATCGTTGGAATAACTATTTCATTTTCAACTACTTGCATGAATTTTTCACTCGCAAATGGTACGGGAGAAACCGCTCCCATTCCGCCTGTATTCAAACCCGTGTCTCCTTCGCCAATACGTTTATAGTCTTTGGCTTCGGGTAGGATTTTATAAGAATTGCCATCCGTTAAAACGAAAACGGATAGTTCAATTCCCGTTAAAAACTCTTCGATAACTACCTTGCTACTGGCATCGCCAAATTTGGCATCTACTAACATTTCTGTCAGTGCAATTTTAGCTTCTTCCAAAGTCAAAGCGATAATTACGCCTTTTCCTGCGGCAAGTCCATCCGCTTTCAAAACGATGGGAAGTTTCTGATTTTCAAGGTATTGCAATCCTGATTCAAACGTATCTTTGGTAAATGTTTCGGATTTTGCCGTTGGAATTCCGTATTTTACCATGAAATTCTTAGAAAAATCTTTTGAACCTTCCAGCATTGCCCCTTTTGAATCGGGACCCACCATCAAAACGTCTTTCAAATCTTCTCTCGACTGAAAATAATCACGAATTCCTTTCACCAAAGGTTCTTCTGGACCAACGATTACGAGTTCAATTTCGTGAGTTAAAACGGCTTCGGCAATTTTTTCAAAATCGTTATAACCAATGGATAAATTAGTGGCAACTTGTGCAGTTCCAGCATTACCTGGGGCAACAAACAATTTATCACAAAGGGGGCTTTGGGCTATTCTCCATGCAAAAGCGTGTTCACGTCCACCCGAACCTAATATTAGTGTATTCATTTATTATACTTGTTGAGGTTTGAAGTGTTAATTGTTGAAGTATTTTCTCAAACCTAAATCGTAATCTTTTAATTTGTTTTTAATCAATTGCTGGCATTACTTTCCAATCTGAGAAATCTTCATCTGATTGCCATGAAGAAGGCATAGATGTTGAAAGTTCTTTCAATTCTTCCTTACTCCATAATTCAATTTCATCAGGATTCTCTAAAAACTCTTCTAACGTTACCCCTTTTCTTTTACCCTCAATTACCTCATTTATCGAAATCAAAGCACTTTTAAGTTCTTCTTTAAATAATTTCTTTTGTTTTTCTTTACGATTCATAGAATTATCAGGTTAAACGCATTTAAATATTAGCGAGCATTTGGCTTAGATACTGGTCATTCCAACCTGCCAATTTTCTTCTACTTTTAATACTTTCTTTGTCAGTTATATTATTCAGTAATTGTAATGACAACTTACGAATTATTG